>USGR01000223.1 GCA_900554165.1 uncultured Oscillospiraceae bacterium
TTACCGAAGCGCATCCGAGCGTCTCAACGGCGTGCAGCTTGCGTATGAGAGCCTTGCGCTTAACCATGCGGCTTACAGCCAGCGCCAGTGAAATTGTAACAATGGCGGGCAATCCCTCCGGCACTGCGGCCACGGCCAGCGATATGCCGACTATCAGCATGTCGAGTATGTTTTCTCCCTTTATAACGCCGGTTATGGCGACTATTGCGCATATTACAAGGCAGCCTATTGCCAAAAACTTACCGAGCTGGTTAAGACGCTTTTGCAGCGGCGTCTGCGTCTCCTTTATCTCGCCTAACATGCCGGCAATTTTGCCCATTTCGGTATTCATGCCGGTGGCCGTTACAACGGCGTCGCCGCGGCCGGATGTTATAATAGTGCCCATGTGCACATTACTTGCGCTGCCGCTTTTGCCGGAGGATTTATCAACCGGCACAGATTCGCCCGTCAGAATGGATTCATCTACCTTCATGGAATAAGCCGTAAGAAGCTTTGCATCTGCCGGGACGCGGTCGCCGCTGTCCAGCAATATGTGGTCGCCGGGCACAAGGCTTGATGATGGAATATCTTTAATCTCGCCGTCGCGCGTTACTCGGCAGGTGGGCGCCGCCATGTTTCTTAGCGCTTCAATGGTCTTTTCAGTACGGTATTCCTGGATAAACCCTAAAAAAGCATTGACTATTACTATTACTACAATAGCTATAGCCTCAGTAGTTTCTCCCATTATAAACGATATTACCGTTGCGACTAACAGTATTATTATGAGAACGTCCTTGAATTGGCTGAAAAATATTGCTAAAGGGTGTATTCTTTTTCCGCTTTTAAGCGTATTTGAGCCGTACTGCTCAAGCCGCTTTGCGGCCTCTGACGATGTAAGCCCTCTGCTTTCGTTCTGCATTAACATTCCTCCAAATTAACATAGCTCAATTAATACATATTCAGACTCCGTCCAAGTTATTCTGTCATTTATACTTTTGTCTCACAAATCGGGCTAAGCCCGGCTATAATTCGTATTTAGATAGAATGGGGATACTGCCGATATGCTCGAAAGTCCGCTCTGTGCGGAATTATCATATGTTGGGCTAAGCCCGGCTATAATTCGTATTTAGATAGGGTGAGAATACTGCTAATACGCTCGAAAGTCCGCTCTATGCTGAATTATCTCATATGTTGGGCTAAGCCCGGCCGTAATTCGTGTTTAGATAGAGCGGGAATACTGCTGATACGCTCGAAAATGCATGTTTATCCCCAAATGTTATATCATAGCGTAGATATGTCGCGGCTTATTGACTATACAGTTGGTAATTTTTATTGAGTATCATAAATCGCCAAAAATAAAGAGCCGCTTTAAGCGGTTCTTTATTATATAGTAAAACCACGCGTTAGACGTGTGGCTCGGGGAAGCCTGTGGCAATAAGGCGGGCATTCTGATACATCTGAACGAGATAAATAGTCTGTCATACACGAAATGAATATGAAAAATAGGGGGGAGAGAAAATACAAATATCAAAGCTGGGAGTTCTGGTGCCGCAGGAACTGCGCGGATGCGGCGGGCAATTTTGCCCGCCGCATATCCAAATGCATTGCGAAGCAATTGAAGGAACGAATTAAGCAAACAGCCGGCGATGATTGAACTCGGCCTGTTCACGGGCGGCAAGCAGCAGTCTGAGCGCGGCTGGCAGACCATATTATGCGTTTTACGCATCTGCGAGGAGCATATGGCTTTGCCTGCATGAAATACCGCCGGCTTTGCCGGTGGATGTTTATTTACCAATTGCAAAAGTGAACCACTGGCTCTGCCAATGGCAAGGAAAAACTTAAAGCTATGGATAAAATAAGACCTCCTCGATAGATTAAAGTTAAGGTATGCCAACATAACTAAAAATATCGGGGAGGTCTTTGCCATAGCTTTTATAATTTAAAAAGATATAACAACTATAAATTTAATATACCCTCAACTATTTTATTTTGGACCTTTTCTACACCTTTAAAGTCCATGGCGTCTATGTAATATTCTTCAAGTTTGTTGTGCACGCTGTTTGCATCATGAAGTATTTCACACGCGCTTATCATCAGCTCTTTTATGGCGCGGCGGTTAAAGGAGAGCCTCTGCTTACGGCTGCGCAGCGCCGACATATCGGTAAAACGACGGGAGTGAATGCGTCTGGTCGCCTTTTCTACCTTATGATATCTGTTTGACGTGCATACCGCAAACGATGCTTCTGGTACAATAATATGGTCTATGCTCTCATCCGGAGCCATTGGACATGGGCAGGTGATTATGCTGTATCCGCTGTTTAAAAAGGCCGAACGCAGTGTCGACATGATTACTCTTGAGGCTGCGCCGTATTCGTCCTCTATAGCTATTACGCGGTCGCACAGGCTGTGCAGGGTATGCTCGAAGAATATACTTCCATATGGCGTAATGGCAGAAAGCAGCCTAAAAGTTTCATGCGCTTCGCCTTTTTTTGACGGCAATTCGCGTTTTGCAAATGCACCGGCAAATCTTACGGCTTTTTCAGTATCGGTATAATCAAGCGCAATGCGGTAACTGTCGCTGACAAGAGAGCCCGCGGCAGATATGTATCGTCTGGCCCGACTGTTTAAAGCGGCGTTTTCCTTAAACAAAGGTATTATTTTATCTCTCTGTTCAAAAAGCTTGTCGGAATTATAAAACTCGCCGAGATTAACAATATTCTCGCAGACTCCCGG
>USGR01000224.1 GCA_900554165.1 uncultured Oscillospiraceae bacterium
CTGTCTTCTGACGGAAATCGGACCAATAAGCTTAAATTCTGCAGAGATGAGTTCATGCATTTATCACTGTCGTAAATTTTAATCCCTTCCGCTTTTTCTGCGCAGTAAAAACGTTATTACAAACACAATAGTTAAAACAACCACTATAGAGGCGGACGAAGAAGCGCCTATATACCACGACATTATAAGTCCGCCTACCGACGATATAAGCGCTATAATTATAGAAAACAAATGATACTGCCGCACATTGCGCGATATATTCCTTGCCGCCGCTGCAGGAAGTATAAGCAGAGAATTTATAAGCAGTATACCGACCCATCTTATTGAAAGCATTACAACAACGGCTATAATCGCGCAGAAAAGATTTTCATAAAGGGATGTCCTTATTCCCCTCGACGATGCAAATGTGCGGTTTATGCTTACCAGCATGAGCCTGTTGTATATAACGCCCCACAGCACAAGTATTACTATCATTGAAATGAGAAGAAACACAAGCTCAGATTTAGTCACGGATAGTATATCTCCGACTAAATATGACGAATATTGCGCTGCACTCTGATTTTTAGACAAAAGCATAAGTCCCACTGCGATGGATGCGGATGCAAAAACACTTATTACAGTGTCTGTAGAGGCCGTGCCGGATGTACGCACCTTATTTATTATAAGCGCTATAACTATTCCAAAGGCAATAAGGCTTATAAGCTCATTTTCAACTCCGAACATTATCCCGAGCGCAATGCCGGTCGTTGCCGAATGCCCCAGCGCATCGGAGAAAAATGCCATTTTGTTGTCCACGGCCATTGTTCCTATGGCGCCGAACAGCACCGAGCTCATAAGCACGGCCAGCAGCGCGTTGAGCATAAATCCCTTAAACAAAAAATCCAGGCCGATGGACGATAAAAACTCCGTCAATGTCCGACACCTCCCGTAAAATACGCTGCGCCGAACACGCGCTTGAAAGCGTCCGATGTAAGGATTTCCTGCGGACTGCCTATATCTGCCCTGCCGCCGTCTACCATAACTACCTTATCGGCATAGTCGGAAACCAGCTTAAAATCATGCGTGACTATTATTATCGCCATATGATACGACTGTCTTAAGTCGAACACGCGCGTATAAAACTCCTGCACGGCGTTAATGTCAAGGCTTGAGACCGGCTCGTCCAATATAAGAAGGTCGGGTACCGGGTCTAACGCCATGGCAAGCATTATGCGCTGCAGCTCGCCCCCCGACAGCTCGCCTATTCTGCGCTTTGCAAGCTCCGCACAGCCGGACGCATTCAGCAAATCCATAGCCGCTAATTTGTCCTTGCGCCGATACCCCAAAAACGCCGGATATTTCGATTTTGCAGCACACAGTAAATCCATAACACTCGTCGGAGTCGATTTATCAAATGACAGCTGCTGCGGTACATATCCGATTTTTATGTCCCTTGAAGCTTTCCCGTTATGGTCGGTAAAACTTATTTTCCCCTTATACTTTATATCGCCTAAAAGCGTGCGTATAAGCGTGGTCTTGCCGGCGCCGTTTACTCCTATTATGGCTGTAATCCCACCGCATTTGAGAGTGAGATTTACGTCTTGTATTATATCATGCCCAAATCTTGACACGCCTACGTTTTCGAGCTTTATTATGTCAAGCCCGCATTTGTGAATTTGCATTTTTCCTCCCCGCACGCAGATGTCCAATCTGCCCAGCGCTGTTAATCAAGTTCGCTCAAAGGCCATTTAACGGATATGCATCATTTCCCAGCCGTATCTTTGCAATAAAACGTCCCGCTCTATTATAAAGCTGCAGTCAAAGCGGCGGAATGTTTCGTCTTAAACTTAGCGGCTGATACACTGCGCCATATTAAAAATTATGCCCGTTATAGCCCCAAAAACTTACTTCTTCATATTTAACATAAATGCGCTCTGCCGGAATATTAAGCTCCGACGACACAATTTCAGTCAGTTTACTCGTAAGCTTATCGTATACTTGAGCGCTGGATTTACCGTAAATTTTTACTTCAATAAACGCCGACGGCTGTTCTGTGCCCTTAAAATACAAATGGCAGTTGTCCTCAAAATCAAGCATAAGCCAGCTTTCGCTTTTGCCAGGAATTATAGATATTGCCTCACCCATACGCTTTTTCATCGATTTTTCTTGTTCATCGGTTAGGGAAACATTTACTTTCGTTTGAATGCACGGCATGTTTTTCATTCCTTCCATAGTTTATAAGTTTATTCGCCTGCATAAGCATTCGGCCCTGCAATTTTGACGGCAAATTCCGCATGCTGATATCAATATCGTCTTGCACTGACTTAAATCAGAGCGGCTTCCCATTCAGCAGCCCTAAAGCCCACCAAAACAGACTTTTCAGTTACTAATATCGGCCGCTTTACCAGCATCCCATCGGTCGACAAGAGATTTATCTGCTCACTTTCCGGCATGCTCTGAAGTTTTTCCTTCAAATTAAGCTCTTTGTATAAAATCCCGCTGGTATTAAAAAATCTCTTTACCGGAAAGCCGCTGTCTTTTATCCATTTAGACAGCTCATTCTCCGTCGGATTTTCTTCTTTAATATTTGCGAGAAGATTTTTATTGCCTTTGCCTATTTCCGCATTATGCAGGTCTGAAATATGTGCGATTTTAAAACCGTTGAATTCAGACGGAACACTTTCGTCTGAAATAATATATTTACTTATTGAAAGAGTTGTATTACTCCAAAAT
>USGR01000225.1 GCA_900554165.1 uncultured Oscillospiraceae bacterium
CTTATCGACGATTCAAATGCGTATATGGACAAGCATTTCCGGCACTAAAACGCACGGAGGGTTTAAATTGATAGATACTAAAAGCATGTTTAAAAATCGGGTGCTAAATGAAGAAAAGCTGCTTAAATTTGGCTTTTTTCAGGACGGCGGCGGCTTTTACGCCTCACGCAGTATAATGCACGGCCAGTTTAAGGCGGAGGTCTATATATCCGACAAAGCGGAGGTTTCTGTAAAGGTTTATGAGGCTGAAAGCGGGCAGGAATATTCGCCGGCGTATGTGGTAGGCGTTTGCGGCTCGTTTGTAGGCGAGGTAATAAATGAATGCGAGGAGCAGCTAAGGCTTATTGCTGAAAACTGCTTTGACTATGAAGCTTTTAAAAGTCCACAGGCCAAAGAGATTATAGAATATGCTTACAGCAAGTATAACGATATGCTGGAGTTTTTGTGGGACAAGTTTCCTAACAACGCTATTTTGCGGCGGAAAGACACCAAAAAGTGGTACGCTGCTTTTATGACGGTAGAAAAATCCAAGCTGGGTATTGGCTCAGACGGCACGGTCGAGATAATAGATATGCATGCGCCGCCGGAGGACGTCGATATATGGATAAGAGAAAAAAGCTGCCTTCCGGCATATCATATGAACAAAAAGCACTGGTACACCATTTGTTTAGATAACTCAGTTTTATCAGACGACATATGCAGAAAACTTGATATAAGCTATATGCTTGCAAAATAGGCGGCAGCTAAAATCAGCGTGCAGCTACAATTTATCATACTGGGAGGATATTATGCCGAATATTACGCTATGCGGATTTATGGGCAGCGGCAAAACCACCGTCGGCAAAGCGCTTGCCAAAATGTTAAACTACGTATTTATAGACACCGACGCTGAAATTGAAAAGCGCGCCGGTATAAAAATATCTGAAATATTTGAAAAGCTGGGTGAAGCGGCTTTTCGTCAAATGGAGAGCGATATTATAAAAGAGCTTGCCCGTTTTGATAATCAGGTAATATCCGTCGGCGGCGGCGCCGTGATAAATAAAGAAAATGCGCGCAAGCTTAAATCTTGCAGCACGGTGGTATTTCTCGATATAGACGCCGAAACCGTAATAAAGAGGCTCGGCGGCGATAACACGCGGCCGCTGCTTGCCGGCCCGGACAAGCGTAAGAAAGTAACCCAGCTTCTCTCACAGCGCCGCCCGTTATATATTTCAGCCGCTGATGTAATAATAGACGGGCGCGCAAATGCAAAAACAATCGCGGAAAAAATTGCTGAAAACCTACAAATTTGTGGTTGACAAATACATTTGTATATTTTATAGTATTTGTGAAGGCAGCGGATTATACATCCGCATAATTTAATTGGAGACTGACCTGTATGCATATTTCAAACGCAAAAGTTAATTTTTTCTTTTTTAGCTTTCCTTGCTTTTGGCAGGGCTATTTTGCGTTTGGGAAATACAGGCCGTGAGATTATAAAACCGTAAGATTTTCGGGAGCTCATGGCAGTGGGCTCCTATTTTTATGCGGTGGGAGCCCTGAGGCGTCCCCATAAATGCATTGCCTGTCAAAATTTAGCGCAGGCTTCTTGCCGCGTAAAAAGGAGTTATTTTTATGATAATTGTACTTAAAGACGGGATTGGAAAGGATAAAATAAAAGCCTTTTCTGACGAACTCAGCCGCGACTATGGCGTAAAGGTAAACTCATGGTTCGGCACTCATTCGACGGTGCTTGGACTTATCGGCGACACGCAATCGGTAGACATTGAGCGCGTTCAGGCAAACGATATTGTCGATACGGTAAAGCGTGTTCAGGAGCCGTATAAAAAGGCCAACCGCAAATTTCATCCGGATGACACGGTTATAGAGGTCGCCGGACGAAAAATAGGCGGCGGAAATCTTGCTATTATTGCAGGTCCCTGCTCGGTAGAAAACCGCGACCAGATATGCGGCATAGCCGAGCGCGTTAAGGCCGCCGGAGCGTCGTTTTTGCGCGGCGGCGCATTTAAGCCGCGCACTTCGCCGTACTCTTTCCAGGGTCTTAGAGCAGAAGGCATTGAACTGCTGTTGGAGGCGAAAAAGCAGACAGGATTGCCTATTGTAACGGAAATAATGAGCATTAATCACATTGACCTTTTCGCCGATGTCGATATAATTCAGGTGGGGGCCCGCAACATGCAGAACTTTGAGCTGCTTAAGGCGCTGGGCGCGACCGGAAAGCCTATACTGTTAAAGAGAGGGCTTGCCAATACAATTGAAGAAACGCTTATGAGCGCTGAATATATTATGAGCGCGGGAAATGAAAAAGTAATTCTCTGCGAGAGAGGCGTACGCACCTTTGAGGACTATACCCGCAATACGCTTGACATATCGGCGGTGCCGGTATTTAAAAAGCTATCACATCTGCCGGTTATAGTCGACCCGTCGCACGCATCCGGTATTGACTGGCTGGTTGAGCCGCTGAGCCTTTCTGCCGTGGCCGCCGGCGCCGACGGGCTCATAATAGAAGTTCACAACGACCCGCCTCACGCTTTATCCGACGGTGCGCAGTCGGTAACTCCCGACGCATTTGATGTTATAGCCAAAAAAGTATTTCACCTTAAAAAAGCACTGGCAGATCTTTAGAAATCCAGTATACATCTAACGGCGTCGCAATAACAGCGCTCGCTATTATCATAAAGTCATCGGACGATGAGG
>USGR01000226.1 GCA_900554165.1 uncultured Oscillospiraceae bacterium
GCTGAGATGCTGCTCGCCGACAGAGGTTATTACACCCATTTGCGGCCTTACAAGGTCGCAAATTTCTTTAATGTCGCCCACGCGCTTTGCGCCCATTTCCACTACAAACACCTGCGTCGCGGGAGTAAGGTGTTCCCTGATTGTGCGTACAACGCCAAGCAGCGTATTAAAGCTGCCGGGTGTTATTGTGACGTTATACTTCTCGCTCAGCATACGGCCCAAAATGTATTTTGTGCTCGTTTTGCCGTAGCTTCCCGTCACGCCTATTATCTTCATATCAGGGCGCTTTTTGAGTATTTTCTTTGCATCGTTTATATAATAGAGATTTATAAGCTTTTCTATCGGCAAATTTATAATATTGAGAAGTATAACATAAAATGGCGACAAAAACAGCAGCACCGCCAACGTATATACATAAACCGACAAGTCGACTTTTAATATCAAAAGTATGAGCAGGTAAAAGATTAAAATAATGGCAGATGTAGCATAAAGACGCTTTACACGTGAAGTGAATACTAATTTTTTCTTTGCGTTTTTCTGCCCGCTTATTACAGATATAGCGCGAAATATTCCGGTAATTACCGCCGTTATAAGGAGCGGAATATACAGCCAAAGCCTTGACATCGTAAGTGCCGCTATAGCTGCCGACACAATTAAAGATACAACTGTCTTATATGAAGCCGCGCCCTTGAGGTAATTTATAAATCTCGAATTAAAATATGAATTCTGCTGCAGCATGTGTATTTGTCCGGTTATTGTGAACATAAGCGTAACCGCTAATATGACTGAAGATATTTCAAGAATAATATTAATGCTGCTCACCCTTTCTAAACGGTTTAAAATTATCAATCATCACGGCGGATGTAAAGACGCATTTTAAATTGTCCTCGTCTTTGCCAATGTGCTCTTTTATCACCGCCGCGCATAGCTATTGTCAGATTTAGCTTGTTTAAAGCATAATAAATAATATTAGCCCATCTCGCAGAAAGTGCCGATTATTTTAAGCGATTAGCTTAAAAAGCTGTCAATTATTTTTTCGACCTCGAACGGACTGTCTAAAAATGCGAAATGCCCCGCTCCTTTTATCACGCATACGCCCGCGTCGTCTATATACGATGCTATTATATTTGCATCTTCAACTGTTGCCGCCGTGTCATTTTCTCCATATATAAGCAAGGTGGATGCCTTTATGTTGGACAGCACTCCGCGCATATCATGATTTATAAGCCTTACCATTGTCTGGCGCAGCACCTCAGGCGCGGATTTATAATCGGCAGAGCCGAAATGGCTGCGGGCTTTGTCCAGCATGTTTTTGGAATATTTTCTCACGCCCGGCAGCAAAAGTACTCTTTTAATAAATTTAAACACCGACTGGCGTATCCTCTGCTTAAATGTTTTCTTGTGCTTTATTCCGGCAGCACCGAGCAAAATAATTTTGTCGGGCGACAGCATGCCGGTGCCGCAAATCTGCATAATAACGCGGCCGCCGTTAGAGTGGCCTATAAGTATCGGATTTTTAAGCCCCGTCTGTTCTATAAATTTTACTACAAAATCAGCATAGTCCTGCACATCCCAAGGCTCAGCCATTATCTGACTGCCTCCCACACCGGGAAAGTCAATCGCCGTTACCCTAAACCTTGAGGACAAATGCTTCATAATATGCTCATATAAATCCAGCGTTGCTCCCCAGCCGGGAAGCAGGAGTATGTCTTTTTCATTGCTTTGGCCGAGAACTTCATACCGTATATCGAGTCCGTCAATGTTTATCTGCAAGCTTAACACCCTTTTCATTGGCGTTCGCCATTATTTCTATTTTGCACATTTTTTTGCTGCTATATTAACATTTTACTCATTTAAGCTAAATTTGTTACAAATCAATCATTCTTTAAGCAAAACGCCGTAAAAATCCGCGATTTTAACTCAAATAAAGCTTTTTCCTTTAAAGCATAAAACATAAGCTATTTACAAAACAATAGATTTACCGCCGAATACCGGAGCAACATACAGCATGTAATCGATATTTTCGACCATTCCGCTTCCCGAAAGATTTGCCTTAGACGTTTCATATGCCAGCGCCGGATAGTTGTTTTCCCTGCTCAAATGCGCTAAAATCATGCGCGTTGTCCCGCTCTTTACAAGCCGGCAAAGCTCATCTGCGCAAACTGCATTTGACAAATGTCCGATGTCCGACATAACTCTCCGCTTAAGCTCATACGGATATGGCCCGTTTTGCAGCATCATTATGTCGTGATTAGACTCAAGCACAACCGTCCCGCAGCCAGTAATGGCAGAGCGCACCTCTTCGCTGATATGCCCCAAATCGGTAGCTATTGCTATTTTCTGTCCGTCGGTCAGTTCTATGCAATATCCGCAGCTCTGGCGTGCATCGTGCGGAGTAGTAAAGCTTTTTATCAGCATATCTCCGACTTCAACACCGCCGGACGGAATTTCAAACGATTTTACCCTGCTTGATAAATCGCCGTCCTGCTCCATACCCTCAAGCGTGCCGCGCGTAGCATAAACCGGTATATTGTGTCTGGACGCTAAAACACGTACGCCGCTTACATGGTCGCTGTGCTCGTGCGTTATAAAAATCGCCCTTATTTTAGATATATCGGAATCTATATCTCGCAGCGCCTGCTCTATTTTG
>USGR01000227.1 GCA_900554165.1 uncultured Oscillospiraceae bacterium
CTTCTATGGGGCATATCCGCGATTTGCCCAAGACCCTGCTGGGGGTGGATGTGGATCACGGCTTCAAGCCCCGGTATGTGGATATTCCCGGCAAGACCGCCCTGATCCGGCAGCTGAAATCCATGGCGGCTGAGAGCGACGGCGTCATTCTCGCAACCGACCCCGACCGCGAGGGCGAGGCAATATCGTGGCACTTGGCGGAAATTCTCGCGCTTGATGAAAAGGCGAAAAACCGCGTCACTTTCAATGAGATAACCAAGTCCGCCGTCAGGGAGGGCATGAAAAATCCACGGTGTATAGACATGGATTTGGTAAACGCCCAGCAGGCGCGGAGAATACTTGACAGGATAGTCGGCTATAAGATAAGCCCGTTTTTGTGGAAGAAGATAAAGCGCGGCCTTTCTGCCGGACGCGTACAGTCGGTTGCCGTCAGGCTCATAGTCGACAGGGAAGAGGAAATAAGGAAATTTAAGCCTAAGGAATATTGGACAATAGATGCAGCACTCACCCCTCCAGGTAAGAAGAGGGCTTTCATGTCGCATCTTTACAGTAAAATCGGCGGTAAAAAGCTGAATATTGAAAATGAGCAGCAGGCGGATGAGATACTGTCGGCTGTTAAAGATAAGGACTTTATTGTCACGAAGATTGTAAAGGGCAAGCGTAAAAAGACGCCGGCGCCGCCCTTTATAACGTCGACGCTGCAGCAGGACGCTTCGCGCAGGCTCGGCTTTACGGCGCAGCGCACAATGAAGGCGGCGCAGCAGCTTTATGAAGGCGTCGACATACAGGGCATGGGCTCCACCGGACTTATAACATATATGAGAACCGACTCGCTGCGCATATCCGACGAGGCGAGACAGGCGGGAAACGAGTATATACTCTCAAAATACGGCAACGATTATCTTCCGGCAAAGCCGCGGTATTATAAGACAAAAAGCGGCGCGCAGGACGCGCACGAGGCAATACGTCCGGCAATGCCGAGCTTAGCTCCGGCGGATGTTAAAGACAGCCTTACATCCGACCAGTATAAAATATATAAGCTTATATGGGAGCGGTTTATTGCAAGCCTTATGGCGGAGTGTATACAGGACACCGTCAAGGCAGACATAACGGCCGGCGATTATTTGTTTAAATCAAGCGGGTTTACCGTCAGGTTCGACGGCTACACCGTGCTTTATGAAGAGAGCAAGGATGAAGAGGATGAAAATTCCGGCGCACTGCCGCCGCTAAGTGAGGGCGACAAGCTCGGCGTTAAGCAGATTGATAAGAATCAGCACTTCACACAGCCGCCGGCAAGATATACTGAAGCGACGCTTATAAAGGCGCTGGAAGAGTATGGCATAGGTCGTCCGAGCACATATGCCCCTATAATTACGACGATACTCAACCGCGAATATATTGAAAGGGACGAAAAGCAGAAAAAGATGCTGAGGCCGACGGTTCTCGGCGAAGTGACCACCAAGCTCATGGAGGAGCAGTTTAAAGATATAGTAGACATTGACTTTACGGCGCACATGGAGACGGAGCTTGACGAGATTGAAGAAGGAAAGCTCGACTGGGTCAAAATGCTTGATAATTTTTACGGCGGTTTCAGCAATACGCTGGAAAACGCTGAAAAGGCCATGGACGGCACGCGCGTTAAAATACCCGATGAGGTGACCGACGTTATATGTGAAAAGTGCGGCCGCAACATGGTAATAAAGAGCGGGCGCTTCGGCAAATTTTTGGCCTGCCCGGGATATCCGGAATGTAAGAACACAAAGCCCATTGTAAAAGAGACTCCGGGATTTTGCCCGGTGTGCGGTGGCAAGATGTTGCAGAAAAAATCGAAAAACGGCCACAAATATTTTGGCTGTGAAAAGTCGCCGGAGTGTAAGTTTATGACATGGGACGAACCGACGGCGGAGGTTTGTCCAAATTGCGGAAAAACGCTGTTCAAGCGCCGCGGCGGGCTTATGGTATGTCTTAACGAGGACTGCGGCTACGAAAAGAAGGCTGAACGAAAGACACGCGCTAAAAAATCCGCAAAAGAGGCGGATAAATAATGCATATAACAGTAGTAGGCGCGGGTCTTGCCGGATGCGAAGCGGCATGGCGCATAGCCAACAGCGGAATTAAGGCAACGCTTATTGAGCAAAAGCCCGGAATTATGTCCGATGCGCATAAAAGTCCGTTGTTTGCCGAGCTGGTGTGCTCTAATTCTCTAAAAGCGGAGCGTATTGCGACGGCCGCCGGCATGCTTAAAGAAGAGATGCGCCGGCTTAATTCTCTTTGCATAGAAGCAGCGTATACCTGCAAAGTCCCTGCCGGCGGCGCACTGGCGGTGGACAGGGATAAATTTTCACAGTATATCACCGACAAAATAAGGGCGCATAAAAATATTGAGATTATTGAGCGGGAGCAGACGGATATTCCGGACGGTTTGTGTATAATGGCCACTGGCCCGCTTACCTCCGACAAAATGGCTGAGGGCATAAAGACGCTGCTGGGCGAGGAATATCTCAGCTTTTACGATGCTGCGGCGCCGATTGTGACGGCCGACAGCATAGACATGGAAAAGGCGTTTTTCGCCTCGCGCTATGACAGGGGTGTTGGCGACGATTACATAAACTGCCCGTTTGACAAGCAGCAGTATGAAGCTTTTATAG
>USGR01000228.1 GCA_900554165.1 uncultured Oscillospiraceae bacterium
GACGTAAACGAGTATTTGGAAAAATTTGAACTTCCTCTGCAAATAATGCAGGATAGGGAAGCTATAATCCGTACCGCAAGAGAGCTTGTAATTATGCTGGCAGAGCAGGGACTTGTATATGCGGTTAAATGCTTTGTATCTATTAATTTTACATTAAGCATGTGTAATCGATGCAAGAATGAGGGTTAAGCTATGGACGTACAGACGCTGCTTGGATATTTTCAGCAGTATGGCGCTATATTTATATTTGCAGTAGTGTTTTTAGAATATTTAAATTTACCGGGATTTCCGGCAGGGGTAATATTGCCGCTTTCGGGGCTTATGGCATCGCTGGGCCGAATAGGAATATTGGTTGCGATAGTTGTTACGGTATTTGCGGGGCTTTTAGGCAGCTGGGCGTTATATGGCTTAGGCCGGGCCGGCGGACATGTATTTTTAAACTGGTTTTATAAGAAGTTTCCAAAGAAGAAAGATACGATAGACAAATATATAAACTTTGTGCAGTCAAAGGGCTTTTGGGGAATATTCATAGCGAAGCTTATACCAATGATACGTACGCTGGTGTCAATACCGGCGGGTGCGATGAAAATGGGCTTTTTAAAGTATACGGTAAGTTCAACGCTTGGTATTTTAGTATGGAATACGGTTTTCATAGCAATAGGATATTTTGCAGGAGAATCGATATTCGGTGCGATTTTGTAGCGGCGGGGGCGTAGTTTATGAGAATTGCGATGTTCACAAACAATTATAAGCCATATACCGGGGGCGTGCCGGTGTCGATTGAGCGGCTGTCGATGGGGCTTAGACGTCAGGGGCACGAAGTGTATATTTTTGCTCCGTCATACGGCGATAAGAGCGTTGACAATGACACAGAGGACGGTTATGTCATAAGATATGCATCTTATAAAAAGCGGCTGGACGGCGGCTTTGTAATACCGAAGAGCTCCGACCCGCTTATAAAGAAAGAGCTTAAGCGAATAAATCCTGATATAATACACACACATCACCCAATGCTGATAGGCAGTAGAGCGGTTGAGCTTGGGGCAAGGTATTCAATACCAGTGGTATACACGTACCATACAAGGTATGAAGATTATCTTCATTATATAAGTCTTTACCGCAAAATAGAGGAATTGGGCGAAAAGGGCAGCGGCATAGCCGGAAAAGCAGCGGAAAAAATAGATATTTTAAGCAAAAGGAAGCTGCTTACGGCGTATATGCGCGGCTTTATAAAAAAGTGTGACCTTGTATTTTCGCCATCTCTGTTGACTGAGAGAATAGTCGACGAGCTGAAAACTGGGGTGCCTCAGGTTCGGCTTGCCACGGGCATAGAGGACAGATTTTACTGCGGCGAAAAAAATATAGAGCTCCGCAGCAAGCTTTCGGGTGGAAAAAGCTTGGTGCTTTGCACGGTAACGAGGCTGTCGAAGGAAAAGAATATTGAGTTTATATTAAAATCGCTGCGGGTATTTAAAGAAAGATTTGGCGATGATTTCAAATATGTTCTTATAGGCGACGGACCTGCCCGAAATGAGCTGGAGACAATGGCACATAATCTTGGCATAGCAGATAACGTGCATTTTGCGGGCAATATAAATAACAGCGAGGTGCACAAATATTACAGTGCGTGCGATATTTTCCTGTTTGCCTCAAAGAGCGAGACGCAGGGCATAGTCCTGCTGGAGGCAATGGCTTCATCGATGCCGGTTGTGGCGGTTAATGCCGGCGGGGTAGAGGATGTCGTAAGAAACGGCAAAAACGGATTTATGACGCCGGAAAACGAGCGTGATTTTGCAAATAAGCTGTATATAACTGCGGCCAATAATATGATGGACGGACGGTACAGCAGAGGTGCAAGGGAAACTGCCGACATGTATACGGTAAATAAGATGGCGCAAAAAGCGCAGGAAGGATATTTATCGGCGATACTTGAAAATCAAGCTAAGATGGGCGTGGCAAGGCGGCACACAGCGTGACGCTTTTTACGGCTGTTTGCTCAATAAAATATGAAAATAACTCATTATCCCTCATCGGCGGGCCGGCCTTGTAAATTTTGGGCCGGCCTGTTTTATTGATTATATTATTCCTGCTCTTTAGCGTATAGACTGACAATAATATTTATAATATAATAAAAGCGCATTGCTGCAAGGATGTGCTGTTTATGGCCTTATCTGCGCCGGTACGACGGACGGAAGACGGATATCACATTTCATAAATTGAGTATGAGGCAAAGCAGTCGTAATATAGAGATAATACGGCAGTCCGCATTAAAAAATTAGCCTTGGCAATGCCAAATGAAAACTAAAATGGAAAAGGAAAATTGAGATGGACAAATATAATATATTAGTTGTTGAAGACGACAAGGAAATACGCGAAGGAATAGAAAAATATCTTTATAATCAGGGCTATAACGTGGTTTTAGCGGCAGACGGCGAGCAGGGGCTTAAGGCAATAGAAGATAATGAAATACATTTGGCTATTGTAGATATAATGATGCCTAAAATGGACGGCATAACAATGGTGATGAATTTAAGGCAGACGCATGATTTTCCGGTAATAATGCTGTCGGCAAAGTCTGAAGATATTGACAAAATAACAGGGCTGAATATTGGGGCAGACGATTATGTAACAAAGC
>USGR01000229.1 GCA_900554165.1 uncultured Oscillospiraceae bacterium
GTTGATTTTTGCTTTTTTAATATTTAAATGATAAAATTATTTACTTTATTTTTCTATCATTTATTGCTTTAAAATTTTTAATCCTGACATTTATAACGCTAACATTATAACATAATATGATTAATTATACCATTTTTCTTGTTATATCTTTTTAATGTTATAAATTTTCCTATATCCTATTAAATTATATAACATGATAAATGTGAATTTCTTGGCTATTTATACTTATAAATGCCAGTCACTGAGTTATAATGCCTTGAGTTGAGACAGTAAACCCGTATCACTTTCATAGTAATATTCTATATGTTTTAGCATATGCGCATTTATCTCGCATTTTGCATTGGGATTACTATTTAATGCTAATTTCGGATATAAAAAACATGAATAAAAGCACGTTTATTGTTCTTGAATAACTAGTTATATTTTTTAACCTCAATCATGCAAAGTTTTGCTGCTGTAACAGTACTCATTTTTGTAGCATCATCGGCTTTCTGTGTGCACAGCCAAACTTCCTTAAATATTAAAGGTTATGGCTTATTTCCGAAAGTAAATTTTATAGTTGAAGTCATTAGGTGCGTTTATCCCACTCAGCCTTTCCGGCGGAATATTTGTGAAATTTTCGTTCAAATAACTGTTCACATAATCGTTAAGCACTCCGACATCAATCTTCTGGACTATAACAACATCGCTTTTATTTAGCTGCTGCTTCAGATTTTGACTGAACCAATTATCTTCTGCCGAAAAATTATAAGGGTCCTGAAAAAACACCGGCCCCTGTGGCAGATGATCGGTAAAGCAATAAAAAACATTGCCGTTGAATCCAAAATATTGATAACGCTCCTCTCCCAATGTATCTAATATTTCATCGACATAGTCAGCATGCCGCTGCATTGTAATCAGATTATTATCCACTTTCTGCTTATTATAACTATGCTCCGGCAGCAATGCGGAGGCAGAAGCTGAAATAATGGCAACAGTTGCAAAGAAACATATCGCGCCTGCTTTATATTCTTTGATATCGACTTTTTCAAGCATGTTAAAATCTGTTATGAACGCACAAAGCAGAGCAAAATAAGTCGGAACTGCAAAAACAAAATGATGGTTATAATATTGTCCGCCCATTCCGACAGCAAAAATCGTAAGATAAAAGATTGGAAAAAGCTTTATTATATGATATATACGCCCGGCAATCCCCGCTGCTGAAGTATCCTCTCGCTTATACTGCCGGTATATAGTTAAAACAATTACGCTGACAGTAAGGAAAATTATAATTGCTTGAATGCCTGCGGAAAAATTGCCTAGATTGTTTAGTATAATTCTAAAATTAAAGCCGCGGACAATTGGCGAACCATATCGAGATACGTGATTCCCGAGCATATTAGGCAGATGATACTTAATATAAGGAACAAACGTACCTGTTGCAAGCATAAGCAAAATTCCCATAGCGCCGCCAGATATAATGGGAAGTATCAGCTTCTTTATTAAATCTTTTTTAGAATATATGAAGAGTAAAGCGCAACCGATGCAAACCAGCAAAAACGGCTCTTTCATCATGACGCTGAACATCAAAAACAAAGATGAAATCCAAATGAGCGGAGATTTATAAGAAGTTTTTTCGCCGTCTATAAGTGATATGAGCAGTATGTATATTATCGCTGCCGCTGCACCGAAACTTTCAACCTGCGCTGCTCCGCTGCGTTTCTGGACATATAACATCAGTATTATGCCAAAAAGAATTGCAGAAAAAATTGAAAGGATATAAGGAGAATTTTTATGTCTGTTTTTTCTGTTTTGCAATATTACAAAAACAGCAGGGGCAAGTCCTATTATTATCAGGCTTATAAAGCAGAAAATATTTGTAACAAAGCCGTCGCCGGTAATTGCAAAAGATAGCGCGGATAACAAAAAAATACCGGGCGGTTTGGTTTCGTAGAAATCCTGATATGGCTTAAATCCGTTTAAAATTCCTTTTCCAACCGTCCAGTACATAGGCGCATCAGCTGTATATGATAATGTCAATTCTTCCGCCATACGGGAAAATATTTGCATAAAAATATTATAAAATAAAACTGCAATTGGAATAGCAATTGCAATAATTATAATTGTTTTTATTATTTTATTTTTCTTAGCTAAAGAAGAAGCGCCCATAATATATCGCCCCTTTTGTTCCGAGCAAAACAATTGTTTTTATCATATCATTTTATTATATTTATTTCAAGCATTAGAGCCGATGACGGCCTATTAAAAGGTCAATATATAGTACTCTTTGGATTTTGATAGAATCAGCTATTCCGAGAAGATTTTTGGGACCGCTGTATACCAATTGAAGCAAATATCAATATTAAATTATTTTATAAATTAAAATGCTATCAGACAGCATTATTTTTATTTCTTTCAGCTTAATATACATATAAATATTTCTCACATATTTAAATGACGAAATATAGAACAAAAGATACGCTTGACATTAATTATTACGACTGTTATAATAGTGTAGTCAGTCAAATAGTTATATATTTGGCAAATCTTAATTTAATTATTTGACCCACTAGCTCAGGCGGTAGAGCACTTGACTTTTAATCAAGGTGTCCGGGGTTCGATTCCCCGGTGGGTCACCACAGCAATATTAAAC
>USGR01000230.1 GCA_900554165.1 uncultured Oscillospiraceae bacterium
ATTTAATAGAGAACAAGGAAGAGCTGCTTGGCAGGATAGCCGAGTACAGTGCCCTTTTTGAATTTGAAGCGGTAATTCCAATATCCGCGCTCACCGGCGACGGGGTGGACACACTGCTTGACTACATGCTGAAAGAGGCAAAACCCGGCCCGCATTATTTTGCCGACGACGCGCTGACCGACCAGCCGGAGCGTGTAATGGCAGCGGAGATTGTACGCGAGAAAATGCTGCTTTTGTTGGATAAGGAGATACCGCACGGCATTGCCGTATGCACCGAGCGTTTTTCCGAGCGTGAGAGCGGGGATATAATAGATATAGAGGCTAATATATACTGCGAGAAAGAAAGTCATAAGCGCATAATAATAGGTAAGGGCGGCAGTATGCTTAAGCGCATAGGCACTCTTGCGAGAAGCGATATGGAGGACTTCTTTGGATGCAGGATAAATCTTCAGCTGTGGGTCAAGGTAAAGGAAAACTGGCGCAATAGAGAGGGGCTTATAAGGTCGTTCGGATTTGAATAATTTATGAGCACAAGCTAATAGGCGCAGGCTTATTTTGCCTATTTTCTGGGCACAATGAGCCAGATGCGTACCCTCTATAGTTAAAGGGATGAAGTAGATGTACGAGTATGAATTTGAACGAATTGAAATGAGCACAACAGGCTATGGCCTGTTCGGCGGCCTGCAAAGGGGTTCAGAGGAGCACTTAGAAATAATCAGCCGCCGCGCGGCAGCGGGATGGCGCTATGTTGGCTGTATTCCTGTTTATCAGAACAAGGGCGGCTATATTGAAACGATAGATTTGATATTCGAGCGTGAGAAAAAGTAAGACTTTGCGACAGTTTTGCATAAATTATCTCAGGCATTATAAAATAAATGCGAGGCGACGATTATTAGCCTACTAATAAAATATACATAAAAATAATGGAAATTGAGGCGCATATTACCTCTGATAAATTGGCTGTAAAAACAAACACTCTTAACAGCGATTAAAAAAGGGGAAGTAATATGCGCGACGAAAATAAAGCTTGGAATAAATTCTTGCAGACAGGGTCGGTAATAGACTATTTGTCATACTGCTGCGCCAGAGACATGGTACAGGCGGGAAAGGAAGCTAAAAATGCGGCTGACGACAGACGCAGTAATAATAAGAGAGAAGAATATAAGCGGTGATGACCGCGTAATAACCGCACTTACAAAGGACAGGGGAGCAATAACCGCGTTTGTAAACGGCGCCAAAAGGCTGCGCAGTAAAAACGCTTCAGCGACAGGCCTTTTTTGCTACTCCAATATCACGCTGTTTAAAAATAAGGATACATATATAGTAAACGAAGCGTCGGCAATAGAGGTATTTTTCGATATCCGCAAAGATATTGAAAAGCTATCGCTGGCGCAGTATTTTTGTGAGATATTCATGGCGCTGTCCCCGCAGGAGGAACCGGCAACGGAATATGTAGAACTGCTTTTGCGCTCGTTTTATAATATAGTAAAGGGCAGCCGTCCGCTTAGCCTGATAAAGGCGGTAACCGAGCTGCGCCTGCTGTGCCTGTCGGGCTATCAGCCGGATTTAGTGGCCTGCTCTGCCTGTGGTGAGTATGAAAAGGCAAAGATGTACTTTGATAAAGTAAACGGGCATCTGCTTTGCAGCGACTGCATTGCAAATGCCGGCGAGGCTGTAAGCAGATATACAGAGCTGCCAGCCGGCGTATTGGCGGCGATGCGGCATATTGTTTATTCCGATATGACGAAGATATTTGCCTTTTCGCTGAAAGAGGAAGGGCTCGAGTTCTTGTCGAACATAACGGAAAAATATCTGCTTTCCCAGACTGATAGGACATATAAAACGCTGGATTTTTACTATTCGGTCAAAAATGGAATTATATGATTGGCGTTACCTGCTGTTTAAGCGGCATTTTTGGATAATTAAAATCCACACCTCAGTCTGCATGAGAGGCAAACCGGCAATATATGACTATGCCAATGCAGGCATTAACAAATATGAGTAAATAAAAACAGAAAACGCTTTTATGGAGGATAAACTATGAATAAGCTTGACCGGCATTTAAAAGCGCTGGAGCTTGACAAGGTGCTTGAGCGCTTAGCCGGATATACAGCCTGCGAGGACGCGCGTGAAACGGCGCTGAGCCTGCGTCCCGCCAAAAGCGAGGATGAGCAGTGCGAGCGCATGCAGCTTACATTTGATGCATATACGCTTGAAGCGCGGCACGGCACACCGTCGTTCGGCGGCATGAGAAATGTCGCGCATCAGCTGAGAAAGGCGGAAACGGGCGGGGTGCTCAGCATGGGCGAGCTGCTTGACATTGCTTCTCTGCTGCGCGCCGTAAGGTCGGTTGCCGAGTGGTCGCAGGATGCTGCAGAGATTGAAGAAATGAGCATATCGCAGTATTTTGCGCAGCTTGTGCCGAATAAATATTTTGAAGAGCTTATCACCAGCTCAATACTGTCTGAGGACGAAATGGCGGACAGCGCGTCACCGCAGCTTGCGGATATACGCCGCAAAATACGTTCTGCTTCCTCTGGCATAAAGGACAAACTGGACAGCATGATACATCAGGCGTCGGTGGTAAAATATCTGCAGGACCCAATAGTTACCATACGCGACGGACGC
>USGR01000231.1 GCA_900554165.1 uncultured Oscillospiraceae bacterium
AAAGGGGCTTATAGAGGAAAAGGGCCGGCTTGATTTGCCGGGGCGTCCGCTTATGTACGGCACTACCGAAAATTTTCTGCGCTGCTTTGATATATCGTCGCTTTCTGAGCTTCCGCGCTCTGAAGAAAATATAAACAGCCAGCAGATTGAATGGGAGCTTAAAGATTAAACTTTTATATATTTTTATTGTTTTGACAATATTGGCTTTATGATTTACAATTAAATCTGAAAAATAATTAAATTTATTTTCTAAATTGATTTGCTTATTAATTTTCAGCCGATACTTTAAGTAAGGAATTTGATTTTAAAAGGGGCGGAAAGGATATGTGGCTGTATATTTTGCTCTTTATATTGCTGCTTCTTGCTTTTCTGCTTATAATGCCTATAAACTTGAAAGCGTCTTATAAAACTACAGGCTTAGTAAGTATCAGATATCTGTTTTTTAAAATACAGCTTTACCCGAAAAAGGACAAAAAAGCTAAAAAGGCTAAGGCAAAGGCGCAAAAAGAAGCTGCAAAAGAGGCGTCTGGTGAGAAACCAAAAGAGAAGCTGTCTGTTAAAATACGCGAGATAAGCGATGGAATTTCTCTCATTGCCGATGCAGCGAAACGGCTTTTGAAGCATATAAAGATTAAGCGGTTTTATCTTAATATTAACATAGGCTCGCCGGACGCCGCTGTGACGGCCATTGAATACGGTGCAGTGAGTGCCGCTTTATATCCTGTGTGCGGATTTATATTTTCGCAGTGCAAGGTCGATAAAAAGCATTTTAACGCAAATATAAACGCACGATATGATTTAGAAGAAAGCAGCGCTGAAATAAAGACGGATATAAGCGTATCGTTGATATCTGCAATAGCCATTGCAATTTTAACGCTTTTTAAATATATTTTAAAAATAATGGACAATAATAAAGAAAATGAAATAATTAAAGGCGGTGCAGTAAAATGAGTGAAAGCAATAATAAAATTCAGGGAATTATGGATACCACAATGGAAAAAATCAAGCAGATGTCCGACGCCGACACAATAATAGGCGAAAAGATAACTATTGGTAATGTAACGGTTATACCCGTTTCAAAGGTATCTTATGGATTTGCCTCTGGCGGTTCGGACTTTGCGATGAAATCGGCACAGCAGCCGCTGTTCGGCGGTGGCGGCGGCGCCGGTATGTCTATATCGCCTGTCGCATTTGTTGTTATAAAAGGCGATGATGTAAAGGTTATGCCGGTAACCTGCGCTTCAAACTCTGCCGACAAAGCTATCAGCCTTGTGCCGGAAATGTTTGACAAAATCACGGCTCTGTTTAAAAAGAACAAACCGGAAAAATCTGGTAAAAAGGATAATAAATCTGAAAATGCTGCGGCTGCAGATGATAAAAATGTTGACGTAATGAGCAAAATGGCTCCGGATGAAGAACTGCAGTAAATTTTTGCAGTATGCAGTTTGATTATTATATTTATTTTTCTCGTCTAATTTCTCATATAATCGGGAGAGTGCGTTGCATTGCCGGATAAATGCGATAAAGCTGTATGCTCATGGTGCATGGGAAACCAGCTTTTATACGATTATCACAACAATGAATGGGGAATTCCGCTGCACGACGACAAGCGTCAGTTTGAATATTTAACGCTTGAGGTAATGCAGTGTGGACTAAGCTGGCTGCTCATATTGAAAAAAAGGGAAGCTATACGCGCAGCTTTTGCAGACTTTGATTACAGACGCGTTGCAAAATATACCGAGCAGGATATTTATGCCGCTCTAAATGTGCCAGATATGATAAAATCTATCGGCAAAATAAGGGCGGTTGTAAGTAACGCCAAGATATTTATGCAAATGCAAAGCGAGTTCGGCTCTTTTAGCAAGTGGCTTTGGTCATATACCGATGATAAAACGTATATATACAGAGGGCATCAGCAGCATTTGCCTGCTTCAAACGCTTTATCTGAAGAGATAAGTAAATATTTGCGCAAAAGAGGCATGAAATATCTCGGCCCTGTTACTATTTACTCTCATCTTCAGGCATCAGGACTGATAAACGACCACGAGAATGGCTGCTGGATGTATAAATATATAAACGAAAATTTTCCTGTTTGCATATTAGACGATTAAACGTTTTATATATTTTCGCTGTTATAATTAAAATCTGCTATCTTCTAATTGTTTGTACACAAAATAAAATTTGATAAGCATTAAATCACACCATCTGCTCATATAATTAAAAGTGTCAGGTGGTGTTTGCTTTGTATAAAAACGCTTTAAAAATTATAATATCAGCGTTGTTAGCGGGAATGTTTATGTCGTTAACAGCATATGCGGATATTGGGAATATTTCTGCCGCGAGTGTCATACTCGTAGAGCAGGGCAGCATGCGAGTGCTTTTGGAAAAGAGCGCACATGAGAAAATGTCAATGGCCAGTACAACCAAAATAATGACTACTATATTGCTTATAGAGTCAGGTGATTTAAACCGGCAGCTGACCATAACAAATGAGATGCTGGCCGGAGTCGAAGGCTCATCGGTCGGATTTCGTGCCGGAAATGTTGTGACCTGCGCCGACTTAGCATACGGCATGATGCTGGCCTCCGGAAACGATGCAGCGAATGCCGCTGCCATTTATATGGC
>USGR01000232.1 GCA_900554165.1 uncultured Oscillospiraceae bacterium
TATAGACGGATTGCATGGCAAATTTGCCACGCTGTCTAAATTCATGGTAAAAACCGCCGTTTTGCAGCCAAGCCTCGCCACCGCCAGCGCCGCTTCAATCCCGGCGTGTCCTGCCCCTATTACTATTACGTCATACTCGCCAAATAACATTTTTAGCTGCCTTTCATTAATCTGTTATATAAAAAATATCCGCCTTAAAAACAGTCGGTTTAAGTATATCTTCGCATCTATCGCCGTGCCGGCAGCGAAAATTGCACACGCATCATTTGCCGATGCAAAAATTTGAAAATATCTCGTCTACTACCGCATCGGTGGCAAGCTCGCCGCTCATTTCGAAAAGTGCGGATAAAGCCTCATCCAGCAGCACACAGACTATGTCCGGCGTCTGGCCGGCTTCCATCTCGCGCAGCGCCTGCATAAGCGACCCGCGCGCACGGACGGCGCAGCCTTTCTGCCGCTCATTGGCCAGCATGCCCTCAGACGCGTCTAATTCCGAATAATCCGCCGCCTCGGCTATCGCCTGCGTCAGATTTTTCAGCCCCTTTCTCTCCTTTGCGCATATGTTTACAACATATCTGAAATGCTTTCTGATATAACTCTCATCTATTTGCTTTTCAAGGTCGTCCTTGTTAATAACAGCGACCGACGCTCGGTTCTCGCAGATTTTACACAACTCAAAATCTTCTTTGCAAAGCTGCTTTGAGCCGTCAAACACCGCTAAAATAAGACCGGCGTTTTCTATGGACTCATGTGTTTTCCTAACCCCGATTTTCTCCACAACGTCTCCCGTATGGCGGAGTCCGGCAGTATCGGCAAGCCTCAGCATATTCCGTCAGCCATTACCGTTTCCTCAATTATATCGCGCGTGGTGCCCTCAATATCGGTCACAATAGATTTTTCCTGACCCGAAAGCAAATTCATAATAGTGGATTTTCCTGCATTCGGCCGGCCGGCTATGACGGTGGGTATTCCCTCGCGCATTATAACTCCGCTGTCATAGCTGCTTAAAAGAGCGTCGATATCCTTTATAATTTTAAGAATATCAGATTTGATTTCATCCGTCTCTACCTGCGGAATATCGTCATCGGGAAAATCAATCCATGCCGAAAGATGCGCCGTAGTACCGGTAAGAAGATGGCGCAAATCGCTTATTTTACGGCTGAGCGCACCATCCTTCATAGCGTTGGCGGCGCGCAGCGCCTGGCTGTTTTTAGCAGATATAATATCCATAACGGCTTCAGCCTGACTCAAATCCATTTTGCCGTTTAAAAAAGCGCGTTTGCTAAATTCACCCGGCTCGGCAAGACGCGCGCCGGCGTTTAATATCAGCGACAGCACCTTTTTCAGCAAAAACACGCCGCCATGGCAGGATAGCTCGACAACATCCTCTCCGGTATATGACGCCGGCGCGTTATAATTAAGAGCTACGCATTCATCGACTACCTCGCCGCCGTCATAGATTTTGCCGAACAGCGCGCGATAACCCTCAAGTCCGTCTAAGCTCCCGTGCCGGCTTTTAAACACTTTGCCGGCAATCAATTTTGCCTGCGGCCCGCTTATTCTTATTATTCCTATACCGCCGCTCATAAGCGGAGTAGATATTGCCGCAATTGTATCCTTGCCGCTGTTCATATTTCTTTAACACCCCTCGGTGAGTTTCGTTTTTAAACTTATTTTTGACTGCCGCCGTGCATATACGGATTTGTTTTTCCTTTGCATGCCAAAAGCTGCAAGATATTCTTTTTTACAGAAAGATGCAGCACAGCACTAAAACTGCGTTTTTATAGTCTGTTAAACGTCCCGCTCTTGTTCAAGCGTGACAAAATATGTTGTTGCACACACTCTGCACATAATAAGCAGATTATGTGTATAAGCGGCGGTCTATGCAATTAACATGCTTTGCCGTTTCATAGCTTTTCCCGTCTGCACTTTAGAACCAAGTGCTTCTGCGTCAATAAAATTATATAAGCCGCAGCCATTACGGCCGCGGCTTTGCTGACTGCTCAATTATTTATCTATACGTCCATACAGCGGCGCGCTGTCGAGGTCATTTTTGCTTTGAAAATCCTTTTTCGCCGTTCTCTCTTTTTGTGAAGAGCTGCGGCCATATCCACGATGAGAAGAGCCCTCGCCTCTCTTGCGTCCGATAATAACACGGCGATTTCCGCCCTCGCCAACCGACCATGACGATATTCCGTCTATATCCTGCACAGCGGTATGTATTATACGCCTTTCATATGGATTCATCGGCTCAAGCATTTGATTTCTGCCGGTGCGTTTTGCCTTTGCCGCCATATTTTTCGCAAGATTTTCAAGTGTCTTTTCACGCTTTTCTCTGTAATTTCCAGTGTCCAAAACAACTCTTAAAAATTTGCTGCGATTGTGGTTAACCACAACACTGCAAAGGTACTGCAAAGCATCCAGAGTTTCGCCGCGGCGGCCGATTGCAAGACTTATATTGTCTCCGGAAAGGATAAGCCTCATCGTCTCTTCCTCTGGCTGAACGTCTATTTTACAGTTTTCTACTCCTAAATTTTCAAGAATACTTTTAACATATTCCGACGCCTTTTCAGCTTCTTCTAT
>USGR01000233.1 GCA_900554165.1 uncultured Oscillospiraceae bacterium
ATATATTAGCATATAAAAACAGAAAAAAATAACCTTTTATGTCGAAAACAAAAAATATTTCCAATTTATTTATTATTTTTATGAAAAAAGCCTATAAATGACGGCGTTTTTATTATAATTACAAGATTATTTTATATATTAAATAAGGCGGTACACATATTTGTATACTGCCTTATTGCCATTAATTAATCGATTATCTTTAATAACTCATCAAAAGTTTTATTTAATACCTTTGAAATTGCAATAAGTTCAATATCCGTTACAAAGCGTTTTCCTGCCTCGATGCGCTGAATTGCATTTTTATCAACATCTAAACCTATAAGCTGTAAACGGTCAGCAAGCTCGCGCTGAGATATTCCCAGCGCCTTGCGAAAACGTGCAATATTTGGCCCGCATATATTGTTTTTGCCGTCACTGCTCTTGTTTATAAACATATAATTCCCCAGCTTGACATTTAGTGATTGTCATTTTTTAAATTATATGCTATATTAGTAGCAGATATAACATTCGGTGAATGTCAAACAAGAGGGATAATATGGAAAAAATCAAAAAATATGCCGCAGCTTTATTATCTGTGTTAACGGCGACGCTGTTTTGCTCCTGCGGCGGAGGGACGGCAGTAAGAAATGAAGTTGTCGAGGCATACGACATTGATGCGAATGGGGAAATGCTAATAGTAGAGCTATTTACAAAATTTGACGGCGCCTTTACAAATCTTGCCGAGGCGGAGAAAATTAGCAGCAGTAATTTACACGATTATGCCGATGCCATAATTGACGTCTATTACGATTTTAATCAAGAGTTTGAAAATTACAGGAAAAATCTTAAAGACAAGCTTGCAAAAGAAGAATCAAAAGGAAAATATATGAATATTTTTCTTGAAGATATAGGCTTGTCGATAGGAGCATCATCTTTAGAGGCGAGCAGGACAAATTATATTCGCAGAAAAGAAACGAGCGAAGCTCTTTTTAAAAATACAATTAATTTTATAAATAAAGTATCGCAGTTTTTTTACGGCAAGGATAACTCCCGGTACCGACCTCGACAGGTTAGCCGATTATAATTCAGTATTAGCGCCGACACCTCGTAAAAACTAAAACACCCGATAAAAACACAGTGGCAATAATGTTATATTACATAAAAAATCCACTGCAAAAATAGGGAGAGCCGATTTAAGCAAATACCCCGCGGTCACTGCGCGGATGCGGCGGGCAATTTTGCCCGCCGCATATCGAGATGCATTGCAAAGCAATTGGAGGAACGAATTAAGCGAACAGCCGAAGATGAGTGAGGTCTGTTCACGCCCGGCAAGCAGCAACCTGAGCGTGGCTGAAAAGTCGTATTATGCGTTTTATGCATCTGCGAGGAGCATATGGCTTTGCCCGTAAAATTAAACATCCACCAGCTTTACAGGTGGATGTTTATTAATCTGCAGCATAAATATAACGTCTGGGGCGGATGCTTTTTTTGACTTGGTATACGGCCATGAAGATTTAATTTCATCCGCTGTATTTGGCTAAGCCTGCGAGGCATCGCTTTGAGCCGTTAAGGTGTCTAATACGCTCAGCGCCGTGTCAAACGGCTCGCCAATAATTTTAACGGACACATACGGCCGCTGGCCGGCGCTTACCAGCACACGCCCTTTCATGGCCGACACAAGCCCAGATATTTTTTCCATATCAAGCGTGCGCGGGAAGAAGAGCATGCTTTGACCTTTCTGCACAATTTCAGACATTCCAAGCGCTGCCGCCCGGCTGCGAAGCAGCGATATGTCGATAAGTCCCAGTACGCTTTTCGGCGGGTCGCCAAAGCGGTCTATGAGCTCATCTATTACGTCGTCGGCATCGTCTCTGGTGCGTATATCAGCGATGCGGCGGTATATTGAAAGGCGTTGAGCGTTTGCGGAAATATAATTTTCAGGTATATGCGCCTGTATCTGCATGTCAACGGCGCATTCCTCCTCGGCGGGAGATTTTTGCCCTGTTTCCTCACTTATGGCCTCGTTCAGCAGTTTAACGTACATATCATAACCGACGGATTCCATATGCCCATGCTGCTCGCCGCCGAGAATATTGCCGGCGCCACGTATTTCAAGGTCGCGCATGGCTATTTTAAAGCCGGAGCCGAACTCAGTGTATTCCCTGATAGATTCAAGGCGTTTATAGGCTATATCGGTAAGCGCCTTGCCGCGCCTGAAGGTAAGATAGGCATATGCTCTGCGCGGTGAGCGCCCAACGCGTCCGCGGAGCTGGTGCAGCTGCGACAGGCCCATGTGGTCGGCATCCTCGATTATAAGCGTGTTAACATTCGGAACATCGACGCCTGTTTCAATTATTGTGGTGCATACGAGCACGTCAATCTCATGGTCTAAAAGCCGGCGCCATATATCCGACAGCTCGCTCTCACTCATCCTGCCGTGCGCAGCGGCGACGCGTGCACCGTCAAGCTGGGAAGCGAGACGCACCGCGATTTTGTCAATGGAATCAATCTTGTTATGTATGTAATAGACCTGACCGCCGCGGCGAAGCTCGCGCCTTATGGCGTCCAGCAATATGCCGGAGTCATATTCAAGCACATACG
>USGR01000234.1 GCA_900554165.1 uncultured Oscillospiraceae bacterium
GCCGCGCGCAATTTTATATCGCATTCTGCCGACGTAATGAGCGCGGCGTATCTCTTGCGCGTGTCGTGAAAATTCGGCAGAGTTTCATATAGCCGAGAGGCGTCAAAATCTGCCAGCATGCGCTGAAATTTGCCGAACGCCTTTCCGCTGTGGTAAAACAGCATTGGATTCTCCACTCTCTGATATGTCACCGTATTGCTTATGTATTTATAAGCCCTGAAAAAGTCGCCGCTGTCACTTATGTAAAAGTTTAGTCCCTGCTTTGTTGATATAAATGTAAGCGTCTCGCGCGACGGGTCGCCGCCGGCCGCCGCTATTTTACCCCGCAGATGCGACGTCACTTTTTCAATATTGCTCACCACTTCAAACGGAGAAGTAAAAACTTTGTGATTTATCCGCTGAAGCAGATATTTGAATGTTCTGCCGTCCCGCCGTGTTTTTACAAGATATGTGTCGTTGATGTGCCCGCAGCCAAACGGCTCAAGCGATATTATTTCGCCCGCGAAATCGAACTGACCGGCAATATTTAGCATATGGTCCGCTGCAAGATTAATCAAATGCATCGCCTCATTCGGTTTTATTAGGTATTTTTTTATAATACACCATTTGCGCCGCTTTTACAATGTATTTTTACCCATATCATTATATGCTCGCATTAAGCTTTGTGCCTAAATTTGCAAATATGCCGGTATAAGCGCATAAATCTTCACTTTTTCACGTCAAAAATTCGGCCTTTAGAGTATTATCCATATTGCAAAACGGCTCTGTAAGCCGTATTTATTGGCAAAACAGAGCCGTTTATTTGTTTTCCTATTAACCAAGAGCAAAAACTATATTTTCGTTTATATTTTTAATTTTATCGCAATTCAGCGCCGCCCCATTCTACGACCGTAAAGCCCTGTCTCTCAAATGCAGTAAGCTGCTGCTCCTCTATTTCGATTGGCTTGTCAAGTGGCTTAAATGTCATAAATACACGCAATATACTGTCCGGCGACGGCGTTATTTCAAGCTTGGCATTGTCGGTGTAGGTTTCACCCTGAAAGGCTATGAGGTTATATTCGTTGTCCTGCATAAGCGGCAGCCAATAAACGATAAATTCGTTGTATTCTCTCGGCGTAAGCCCCATATACGCAAGCTTTTCCTGAAGAAATTTCTCAGTGTCCTCGCCCTTTACCACAAAACCCTTGCTAATGTCATAATCGACGTTGCTTATGCCGTCCCAGAATAAATAGGAGTACTCGCGTCCGTCGGCGGAGTTAATCAGAGTGCCGTCGGGATTCGCAGTGACCGTCCAGCCGTTTTCGCTATATTCAGGATATGTGCAGCCGAGCTCGCCGTTAAAGTCAAGCTTAACGTTTACCTCCGTGCTCTCCTCCGGATAAAGATAGATAACCGGCTTAGCAGCAGCGGGGCCGCGTGAATAATCGACATACCAAATTACAAATGCCACAATTCCGCATATCAAAACCGCCGCTACTGGAATTATCCATTTTAAATGCTTTTTCAACAAAATCACCCCATTTTTCTTAATGATTTGCGTTTGTTTTTGTGTATTATAACATATTTTTTGATATATTACAATATAATTTTTATTACATTAAGAAAGAGGCCGACGCCAAGTTAAATATGTTCTTCAATAGTTGGAATAAGGCCGTCAAAAAAATCGTTATATCTCACTTTAAATATTAGAGCTAATACCATTATTTCAGATACACGAATATTATAATCCCCTTGTTCTATTTTAGAGTAAATGCTGCGTGACATTTTAAAACCTCTATTTTCCATTTGAGCAACGACCTGATCTTGAGTTAAGTCACAATCCCGTCTAATTCTCCGTAAATTTTTCCCTATAGATAAGTTATTGTCAATCATTATCAATACTTCTTTTTTCTAAATGGAGGCCTTGAAAAAGTGTATCTGCATCAATATTTAAAATTGCGCAAATTGCCGCAAATTCGCTAATTTTTATATTACATCCCGTTTCAATTTTTGAATATCTTGATATTGTAATCGGAATACCCAAACCTTTTATTTTTTCTACCATCTGCTTCTGTGCTAAATCTTTTCTCCGTCTATATTTACGAATATTCTTACATAATAATATATCTTGCCTTATCTTCTGAATCATAGCAAAACCCACCAATAAAATTTTATAAAATCATAATACAGGCTGTATTTCCGACTTCATTCTGTTTTTTTATATATTCAATACTGCTATTATAATCCAAATGTGTAATATAAACACATTTTGCGCTTTTTATGAGCATTTTGATTGTATCATACACACGCCATTTTGACAAATTTTGCTAAAATATCTTTAAAATTAATTGATGAGGGGTGTATAGAGAATGGCTCAAAAAATCAGGCAGGATATCGCAATAGTATTAGAAAATACCGCCGAATGATGGACTTGAGCCAAGAGCAACTTGCCGCATTGATGCGGAAGAGAGGCTGCACCACCACTCGTAGCAGCCTTTCTCGAATAGAACTTGGTAGCTACAATATTAAAGCGAGCGAGCTTATTGCTATATGCGATATTTTAGGCGTAAGCCCCAATAAAC
>USGR01000235.1 GCA_900554165.1 uncultured Oscillospiraceae bacterium
GAAAAGTACTTATAAGGCTATTAAGCTGCTTTGCAAAACTGACTGCGCACAGATGAGCGAAGATATATATCGGCATAGCTTATTAAACAAAATTATGACTGTACGCCGGCGCGGAAAATATATAAATTAGCGGCTGTTTTATCACAGCGAAAACCCTCCGCTTACATCAAGGACTTGGCCGGTTACAAACCCGTTTTCTGCAAAGAAGAGTGCCGCCGCCGCGACGTCCTGAGGCAGTCCCAGCCGCATAAGTGGAGTGTCATCCGCCAAGGCTGATTTATCTTCGTCGGAAAATGATGAAAGCATGTCGGTGTCAATAACGCCGGGACAAATGCAGTTAACAGTTATGCCGGACGGGCCGACCTCCTTTGCCAGCGCGCGGGTAAGGCCTATAACAGCCGCCTTTGATGCGGAATAAACCGCCTCGCATGCGCCTCCTCTACGGCCCCATATAGAGGATATGTTTATTATGCAGCCGTCCTTTTTGTTTATCATGCGCGGCAGCACAGCGCGGCAAAGATTAAACGTCCCCTTGACATTTATACTCATTACCCTATCATATTCGGCGTCTGTCATGTCCTGCAAAAGGCCGTAATGCGAGACGCCGGCGTTGTTTATCAATATGTCGGGGGAAGAGGCGGGAAGATTGTTCATCATCTGAGCTACATCGTCTGTTCTTGAAACATCCGCGCTTATGCACTCGGCGCTTCCGCCACTTTCTAAAATTTTGCGGCACAGCGATAAAGCGGCGTCCAGGCTTTTGTTGTAGTTTATTATTACATGATATCCCGACTTTGCAAAAAGCTCGGCCGTTGCTGCGCCAATTCCGCGCGAAGCTCCTGTTATCAGTACTGATTTCAATTCTATTTTCCTTTCCGGCCTTAAGGCGCCATGTTTAATATTTTGCCGTCAGCCTGATGCGCAAATAATGCAAGTGTGCCGGCGCAGTATTCGGAAAATAAATAGCCGAATACCAAGCTGAGACGAGTGCCGCGGCTATCGGCTTTAAAAAAGAAAAAAGACGCATAACTGCGTAGGCAAGTTAATAGAGTTAAGAGTGACACACCTGCATCATGTGCTATCTTAAACTGCGGCAACGTGTAAAAAAACGCCGGCCGTAAAAGTATACGGCCGGCGCAGATGTACAGTTTAGTTAGATGTTTATTGCAGCCGTCTTAATCTTCAAGCTCAAAATTATATTCGGATATATTTACGACTCGGTTTTCAAGCCTTGATTTTTCTGCCGCAAAAGCCATAATGTGGCTGTAAACAGAATTACGAGCCGATGACAGCATATTTGTGCTCTTTGAGCGGACGTTGTTGATGAAGTCGGCAACTAAACGGTGGTCGCCGCCGCCGTGGCCGTGGATGTCCTCGTTTACGTTTACCGGAATATTGACGCAGAAAGGATATTTATCCTGGTCTGGCTTTATAAATCCGGCGTTTTGGAATTTATACAAATTAATACTTGTAGTGGTGTCCTCAAGCTTTGCTTCAAGCTGTCCGTGAGAACCCATAAGCTTTATTGTACGGCTGATACCCTTTGTAAATCCGCACATAGTAAAGGCGACATTAACTCCATTTTCAAAATTTATAATGCTTACCTGATTATCGACGACATTATTGTCGCAGCGATGTACACACCTGCCGTACGGTCCTGTTTCAAGCGCCTTGGTTCGTGCATCGAGTGATGGGTCAAGGCTTACTACGTCGACCGGCCAAGCGGTATTTTTGCCGAGATAAAGCTTAGTAGCGTCATACGGGCAGTTGTCGCGGTACTTGCAGTCGTCGGTGCAGCGGTCGGTTGAGCCGTTCGGAGCGCTCTCTTTATTAAAATAATTCAGGCTGCCGAAAGATGCAACACTAACCGGCTTAGAGCCGACAAGATAATAAAGCAAATCCATATCATGGCAGCTTTTTGCAAGTATCATCGGAGAGGTCTCGTCGCTGTTGCGCCAATGTCCGCGTACAAAGCTGTGTGCCATATGCCAAAATCCCACATTTTCATTGTGCTGTATTGCGATAAGACGTCCAATCTCGCCGTCGTCAAGGAGCTGCTTTATCTTCTGGAATATTTCCGTAAAGCGCAGCACATAGCAAAGCGACAAAAGCACGCCCTTTTCTGCGGCGTGGTTTGCCATGGCGACGCATTCGTCAAGATTTGGCGACATGGGCTTTTCAAGCAGTATATCATAGCCGCAGTCAATAGCCATCATAGTGGGCTCATAATGCATCTGATCCTGTGTGCAGATGAAAGCGCAGTCGGCAATTTTACCGCGTGCAAAAAGCTCTGGATAGTCGGAAAAGCAATTTTCAGGCGCAATGCCGTATTTTTTAGCGTAAAGCTCGCGCCGTTCCTTTACCGGCTCAACAACTGCAACCATCTGTAATTCATCCGGGTGCTCCAGACTGTAGGTGGAATATTCATTTCCTCTGCCGCCGGCGCCCACCAGCACGGCTGTAACTTTTTTCATTTAAAACACCTCTATGGTAAAATTCAATAGTATTTTACTC
>USGR01000236.1 GCA_900554165.1 uncultured Oscillospiraceae bacterium
CTCTCAGGCTCCTCTTTGCCGGCGAGCATATCGTTTTCATTTCTAAACTCAATGGACGCCATTCCCGTTATTCCCGGACGTACCAGCAAAGTGGCCATCATTTCGTCGGTATAAGCATCTACATAGCGTCTCACTTCGGGACGGGGACCTACCAAGCTCATGTGTCCGGCAAGCACGTTCAAAAACTGCGGGAATTCATCCAGCCGTGTTTTTCGCAGAAAATGTCCAAACTTCGTTATGCGCGGATCCCTATCGCCCACCGTTAGCTTTGCTCCTATTTTGTCAGCGTTTTGAACCATTGTCCTAAACTTAAATATGCGAAAAGTTTTGTCATATCTTCCAACCCTCTCCTGCCGGTAAAACACAGGCCCTTTAGAGGTGCATTTTACCAATATCCCACATATAATCAGTATCGGCGAGGTAATTAGCAGAAGCAATAAGCAGACAACTATGTCAAAAAAACGCTTAAGTGCAAAAGTCGCTCCATGCCCATCAAGATACGGCAGATATTTTTTTACTTCATCATTTTGCATGCTGGGCGGCAATTTCTCTAACTGCTTCAGCGACATACTCCACATCATCCTTCGTCATAGCCGGATACAGCGGTATCGACAATTCTTCGTCAAACAGCTTTTCCGCTTTTGGATATTGCCCGCGGGCTGTATTATAATTGCTTACATAAAACGGGTGCAGGTGCACTGGTATAAAATGTACGCTTATGCCTATATTATAGTCCTCTGTCATAATGCGTGCAAACTCGTCACGGTCTATATCGAGCTTATCATTCTTTATTCTTATGGCGTACAAATGCCATGCATGCCTGCCTTTATCGGATATTTCAAGCGGCTCTATTCCCTCTAAATCTTCAAATGCCTTGCCGTAAATATAGGCGTATTCTTCTCTTAAGCTCTGCATGCCGTCAATCTTGTCAAGCTGTGCAAGCCCTAATGCGGCGGCAATATCCGTCATATTATATTTATGCCCCGCATACTGCACCTCATACCTCCAAGAACCGCCCTTTGAATACCTATTCCACGCGTTGCGGCTCATGCCGTGAAGCGACATCACTCTCGCTCTGTTTATAAATTCCTCATCATCAGATGTGAGCATCCCGCCCTCACCAGTAGAGAGATTTTTGGTAGCGTAAAAGCTGAATGCCACCGCATTATGTCCGCCGCCGACGGGAGTGCCTTTGTATGTAGTGCATACGGCGTGCGCAGCGTCCTCCACTACAAAGAGATTATGCCTTTTAGCAATATCGTTTATTCTGTCCATATCGCAGGCCTGTCCCGCATAATGCACAGGCATTATTCCCTTTGTTTTTGGCGTTATCTTCTTCTCAATCTCATCCGGATCAATCAGCCCGGTATTTTCGTCAATGTCGGCGAACACCGGCGTCGCTCCGGTATGGACTATCGTATTAACAGTAGAGCAAAAGGTATAAGGAGTGGTTATTACCTCATCGCCCGGTCCGACGCCATGCGAGAGCAGTGCAAGGTGCAGCGCCGCTGTGCAGGAGTTCACCGCCAGCGCATACTTTGCGCCGACAAGCGCAGCGAATTTCTCCTCAAACTCCGATACCTTTGGTCCTCTTGACCACCAGTTTGATTTTATTGCGTCTATAACGCCGTTAATTTCCGCCTCATCGTGGCACGGCAGGCCGTATGGCAGAAAATTTTCTCTTTTTTTCAGCGACATATATTTTTCTCCTCTCAGCTCTGATGCTTAACGCTACTTCCGCCGCAAAACATGTGCGGTAATATAATTTTATCATACGCCTAATTAATAAAGCGCTTATCTAATTATATATGACATATGAAAGCTGTGTCTATATCTAAAAATCATTTTAACGTTAAGCTCAAAATTGCTGAATTTATAATCCGAATTTTTATAAGCATATCAAAAGTAAAATAAACCCGGCTTTTGTTAGACTATACCCGGCTGTATAACTAAGTTAATATTAGCTTTAAGTTTAATCTGACGGGCGTCGAACAGAATATGGTTTTCAGCGGATTCTTGCTGAAAATTGCTTCGCACATAAAATGCTTACGGCAGGGATAAACTCTTGCTTTTGATACCGCCGGCGTGCTGACGCATACCAACGGTGAGAAGCGAAAAGACGCCGCGGCACCAACATTTTCAGTATATCGGCTTTATTTCCCGACAGCTCAAATCACATCTGTTTCTTCAAGCGCAGCAATAAATTTTTTTGCAAGATTGCGGTAATCATGATACTGCTTGACATATGCAAGGCCCTTTTGCCCCATTTCATACCGCTCTTCCGGCGTCATTGCGGCTATTTTTTCTACAGCGTCGGCTACCGCCTGTGGGTCGGCCGCCGGTATTGAAAGACCGCCGCCGCTGTCGCGCACCGGGTCGTTAGGCGCTTCTACCGCATTTATTATCGGCTTTGCCGCCATAAGATAATCATAAAATTTATTCATTCCCGCGCCGTATTTATAAAGCGGACTCTTTTTTGCGCCTATATACAGCGCATCCGCCATTTTAAGC
>USGR01000237.1 GCA_900554165.1 uncultured Oscillospiraceae bacterium
CTGCTGAGCCACGGCGAGATAGAGACGGTTGACAAATCTAATCTTGACAGTCATGACTTTAAGGCCAAAATACTTGCAGCGCTGAGGGATGATATAGATGATTAACAGCTTTTTTATATCCTTTTCACTTAAGAATACATACAGGGTTAACGGAATCCTGTATTCTATAAAGCAAATTCCGTTTATAGGCCGGCTGCTGCCGTCTTCTTTATACAGCGCCGGCTGGCTTAAGGTGCTGGCGAACGTAATAGCCGCTATTTGGGAATTTATATCGATATTTGCCGGCAAGGCTATATATTTAGCGGTTGTGTTTTTTGGCGTGCAGACAGTGTTTGAAAATGTTCAAATACCGCATAGCGCTATATTCCTGCATTCTTTTTTCTTTCTCACAATAATCGGAGCGCTTATGAATACCTACATGTTTAATCCCACAAACGACAAATACTATGCAATGATATTGATGAGGATGGATGCTAAAAAATATACGCTTACAAATTACGGCTATGCCATTTTGAAAGTGATAGTGGGATTTATTCCGTTTATTATTCTGTTCGGAAATCTTTTGTCAATTCCGCTGTGGCTGTGCACAATTTTACCTTTCTTTATTGCCGGCATGAAGCTTATTGTAGCTGCGATATACTTAATAATATATGAGAAAAGCGGTAAAGCCGTTAATGAAAACGGTCCAAGCGCTGCTACATGGATACTTATTGTACTGCTTTTTGCCGCCGCTTTCGGACTTCCAGCGGCAGGACTTGCGATGCCGGAGCTTGTATTTATCATCGCCGCTGTTGCAACTATTGCGGCAGGGGTGCTTTCCTGTGTTAAAATTGCCAGATTTGGCGAATACAGACAAATGTATCATAAAATACTTGTTAACGCCAAGAGTCAGGTACAGTCCAAGAAAACAGCGGTGAGGGACAGAAGCCGCAAATTTATATCTGCAGATGAAAATATAACAAGCAGCCGCAAGGGCTTTGAATATTTTAATGACTTATTTATAAAGCGGCACCAGCGTATTTTATGGAAGTCGACATTAAAGCTTACCGCCGTATGCATTTGCCTTGCCGTTGCGGCGACAGCGGCGGTTTATATGCTGCCGGAAATACATGCGGACGTAAACAGCCTGCTTATGGTTTATCTGCCGTATTTTGTGTTTATTATGTATGCAATAAACCGAGGCATAGGCTTTACGCAGGCGTTGTTTATGAACTGCGACCACAGCATGCTGACATATTCATTCTATAAGCAGCCTAAGTCGATATTAAAGCTGTTCGTAATAAGGCTGCGCGAGATAATAAAAATAAATCTTCCTCCGGCCGTAGTAATAGGAGTTGGGCTTGCGGCGCTGCTTTTTGTCTCCGGCGGAACCGATAATCAGCTTAATTATGCGGTGTTTGTGGTTTCAATAGTAGCGCTGAGCATCTTCTTTTCCGTGCATCACCTAACTATGTATTATCTGCTTCAGCCTTACAACGCCGGCATTGAGATGAAAAGCGGAACTTATAAAGTTGTATCACTTGTGACATATTTTGTCTGCTTTGGATTTATGCAGATGCGCCTGCCGACTTTCACTTTTGGAATAACTGCAATCTGCTTCTGCGTGATTTACTGCATTGTAGCAAGCCTGCTTATTTATAAGCTTGCGCCGCGCACTTTCCGGCTAAGGGTGTAGCAATACAGCATAGTCTGTGGTGAGTGACTGCCGCCTACCAGCGCATTAATTTTCATAAAGAGCGGCTGCCGGCAGCTTTATTATATAATGGTCGGTTAAACGGCTGTTGCTAATGCAGGCATACGTCTGCGGCAGCAAAAGCAAAATTAGGGCGCATAATTTTGAGCGTATATTGTTTAAGATGTATATTGGTTGTGAGGAATATGTACAGAATACTTATTGTTGAAGATGATGTCGGCATAGCTGCGGCCGTTAAAAAGCAGATTGAGACGTGGGATTTAGAGGCAAAGTGCGTCGATGATTTTCATGACGTGCTGTCTTGTTTTACAGAGTACGACCCGCATCTTGTCCTGCTTGATATATCTCTGCCGTTTTTCAACGGCTACCACTGGTGCAGCGAGATCCGCAAGATCTCGGCGGTGCCGGTGCTTTTTGTGTCGAGCGCGGCGGAAAACATGAACATTGTCATGGCGGTCGACATGGGCGGCGACGATTTCATCGCAAAGCCCTTCGACCCCGCGGTGCTGATGGCGAAGATCCGCGCGCTGCTGCGCCGAACATACGACCTCGGCGACCGCGTGCCGGTCATCGAACACCGGGGCGCGGTGCTGAACCTCAACGACGGCACGCTGCTGTGCGACGGCAAAAAGACGGAGCTGACGCGCAATGAGTTCCGCATACTGCAGACGCTGCTCGAGAGCCGCGGCAAGGTTGTCAGCCGCGAAACGCTGATGACGCGCCTGTGGGAGTACGACCTCTACGTGGAGGAAAACACGCTGACCGTCAACATGACGCGGCTGCGCAAGAAGCTCGCGGCGGCAGGGCTTACGGAT
>USGR01000238.1 GCA_900554165.1 uncultured Oscillospiraceae bacterium
GGCTTATAAAGGTCAAATAACCGATTGCTATGCAAAATATTCATCATGTTCATAGGTTAAATTATATAATTCCGCATGTCTTTCAATTTGTAATCAAGATAAGACAAATCGGCGAAATTATATTATTAAACAAAAAATGTCATCTTGGGGTTGGTAAACTATATGTAATAATAATATTAAAAAATGGAAGTAAAAAAAACTTGACATATGTTAATTTTAAGTGCAGAATAATAATGTATTTTTATTAATAAGAGAGCTTTTATGGGAGTTTATTAGGCGGATAGGAGTTGTTTGCAGATGGAAAAAGGAAAAATGATATACGAGGGCAAGGCTAAGCGCGTATATGACACGGACGAAAAGGATATATACATAGTCGATTATAAAGACGACGCGACGGCATTTAACGGCGAGAAAAAGGGGACGATTTCCGGCAAGGGCGTTATAAATAACCGAGTAACTAATCATTTTATGCAGATACTTGAGGAAAACGGCATACCAACGCACTTTGTTAAGGAATTATCCGACAGGGAAACGGCTGTTAAGAAAGTCGATATAATAATGTTAGAGGTTATTATAAGAAATATAGCGGCAGGTTCTTTTTCAAAGAGATATGGCGTAAAAGAGGGAACAAAGCTTATTGCTCCATCGCTTGAATACAGTTACAAAAACGACGACCTTGGCGATCCGCTGATAAACGACTATCACATAATATCGCTTGGTATAGCCACCCGCGAAGAGCTTGATACAATAGCCGATTATGCATTTAAAGTAAATAAAGTGCTGACGGATTATTTAAAGGACTTGAATATAATTTTGGTAGACTTCAAGTTGGAGTTTGGCAAGACCTCTGACGGCAAAATTGTACTTGCGGATGAAATCTCGCCCGACACCTGCCGTTTTTGGGACGCGACTACAATGGAGAAATTGGACAAAGACAGGTTCCGCCGCGACCTTGGCGGAGAAGTCGAGGCTTATAATGAAATATTAAAGCGCGTATTCAGCAAATAATTGTCAGAAGGATAGGTCTGTTATATGCATGATGATATAAAGATAAAGGAAGAATGCGGTGTTTTCGGAATAGCCGAAAACACTTCATGTGATGTAGCGTCTCAGGTTTACCTTGCGCTTTACGCGCTTCAGCACCGCGGGCAGGAAAGCTGCGGAATAGCGGTAAACGACAGGGGAGTTATAACGCATTACAGAGATTTGGGCCTTGTATACGAGGTGTTTAATCCGGAGCGTTTAGCGTCGCTTGGAAGCGGAAAAATGGCGATAGGGCATGTAAGATATTCTACAACCGGAAACGTCAAGCGCCATAATGCACAGCCGTTGGTTGTTAAGCATATAAAGGGGCCATTGGCTCTTTGCCATAACGGGAACATAACTAATGCATATGAACTCCGCCGCCGCTTTGAAATGAACGGCGCAATTTTCCACGGCACCAACGATACTGAGGTTATAGCATATCTTATAACTAATGCTCGGCTCGAAAGCGATTCGATAGAGGGCGCCGTAGAAAAAGCGATGTATGATTTAAAGGGTGCATATTCTTTGGTCGTAATGTCGGCGCAAAAGCTCATAGCCGCAAGAGACCCAATTGGTTTTAGGCCGCTGTGCATAGGCAGGACGCAAAATGGAGGATATGTAGTTGCATCTGAGAGCTGTGCGTTTGACACTATAGGCGCTAAATTTGTAAGGGACATAGAGCCGGGCGAAATAGTAGTAATAAAAGACGGCGAAATAAAGTCGATACGTACGCACTGCGTAAATAAAAAGCCGCATATATGCGTGTTTGAATATGTTTATATAGCTCGTCCCGACAGCGTTATAGAGGGCGCCAGCGTGCACGAGGCGCGTTTGCGTGCGGGTGAGTTCTTAGCCAAAAGTCATCCGGTCGAGGCGGATGTGGTAATAGGTGTACCCGACTCGGGACTGGATGCGGCGCTTGGCTATTCAAGAGCGTCAGGAATACCGTACGGCGTTGGATTTATAAAGAACAGATATGTCGGCCGAAGCTTTATACAGCCTACGCAAATAATGCGCGACAATGCCGTGAGAATAAAGCTTAACGTGCTTAAAGCGGTTGTCGACGGCAAGCGTGTTATTATGATAGACGATTCTATAGTGAGAGGCACTACCAGCGCAAGGATAGTAAAGCTGCTGAGAAATGCCGGCGCCACTGAAGTACATGTAAGGGTATCGTCACCGCCCTTTACTAATCCGTGTTACTTTGGCGTGGACATTGACAGCAAAGAAAAGCTGATAGCCTGCCGCCGTACGCTTGATGAAATATGCAAGGACATAGGCGCCGACAGCTTGGAATATCTAAGCCTTGAGGATGTAAGGAAAATAGCAGACACGGAAAATTGCGATTTCTGCGACGGATGCTTTACGGGAAATTATCCATGCGAGGTGCCAAAGCAGGTGTCAAAGAGCAAGTTTGAGACAAAAATAAAGGAGCAGCTGGAGTTTAACTGATTGCTGTAAACTTTAAGATTATAAAAT
>USGR01000239.1 GCA_900554165.1 uncultured Oscillospiraceae bacterium
CCTATATATAAATCAAAATTGCCTGATGTTATTCTCGCATTGTATTCCTCTGCCGATACCGAAACCACTTCAGCCTGCACACCCGCTCGTCTCAGGCTGTTTTTTACCGCCTCAGCTGCATACATCCTTGAGCTGTTCTCTGAATTTACAAGCACTTCCAGCTTAATAGCCTCGCCGTTTAAGGTAAAATAGCCGTCGTTATTTTTTTCGCTGTATCCTGCTGCTGCGAACTCAGCTGCCGCTACTACATCGTCTGAAACAGTATTTATATGCTGCGCATCTTTAGTAGCGTAAAAATATGGATGATATAAGCCCGTAGCGGCTTCCGCATATGAATAAAAAGCATCTTCTACTATTGCCTGGCGGTTCACTGCACTGCTTATAGCCTTGCGCATATTGGCAGACTGCAGGGTCTGACGCGATGAATTAACTCCTATAAACACCATATTCGTAAGCGGCGATTTCATAAGGCTCTCCGACCAGCCCGGCACTGATTCGTCGCTTAAGTCGGTATAGTACATGCTTATGCTTGAGGACTCTATATTATGCTGCAGCGCATCGCTATCAGGAGCATCTATTAGTGTTATTTTTCCTACCGATACCTCTCCGCCTATCCAGCCGCTTCGAGCCAGCAGCGAAACCTCTCCTCCGTCCGAGCTGTATACATATCTGCCTGAGCCCGTAGGCGGCAATGCTTTGTTGTCTTCATTTTTTAAATTTTCCGTATTCATTTTATATATTGGAAAGTCCAGCATTGAAGCAAAATATGCATCAGGAGTATGCAGCGTTATGGTTACTGTCTTTGAATCAGCCGCATTGTACGATGCGACATTTGATAATTGGTCTTTATATTTATAAGGTGACGCCAAGGCCGCCTTTATAGAAGACGTAACATCCTCCGACGTCACCTTCGTACCGTCTGAAAATGTCGCTTCCTTAAGCTTTATTACGCAGTTTACTCCTTCTACAGCGACTGATTCCGCAAGCCGGTACTGCGGCTGCATATTTTCATCCAGCACAATAAGAGAATCATATAAAAGCGTAGAAAGCTCCCTGTTTATCTTAGTCTGAGCAGTATATGGATTAAGCGAATCGCTGGGAGTGTATGGCAAAAAAAGCTCGCCGGAAAATTCTGCAGATACACTCATATTTTCGCCGCCCGGCACATCTTCCGGTGTTTCAACATTATTTCCGCAGCCCTGCAAAGCCATGCACAATACCACTATCAGCGCTATAGATATCAGTCGCAACCGCATTAATAAACCTCCGACTTTAGAAAAAGTTTACGTAAATCACAATATGTTTATTATAAACCAATACACATTCAAAATCAAATACCTATTGATTGCCTGAATTTTGCACCTATAAAATTATAAAACTTGCTTTCATATTGTGGTTTAAGTTTATTTTATAAAATGTCTGTCTTACGATAATTTCAATAAAAATAAAAGGGCGGTATATGTACCGCCCTACCATTAAAACTATCAACTTATACTATTTTTAAACTTATTGCTGTTAAATTGCCAATTTCAAAATTAATTATCATAAACGAGCTTATCGGGGCTGTAATAATCGAGATTAACAAGCTCAGTTGCTTCAAGCTTGGCGCTCTCCGTATCGAGAGTCGACTCAAATTCATCGCCCTTTAGTATATACCGTGCATTTATGCCGTAATTATCATAATAATAATCGTCTGCAGTTATATCTTTTCTGAGTATTAAAACTGTATAATTGTCAAGCTCTATCACCTGTGGAACGCCTATTTCCGCCGTTGACAGGTCATCAAAATAATCTGACGGGCTGTTCGTATTCTCGCTTCCAAACACAACCGCATTCTTATCCTCTGGTCCCTCTTCATCGGATGCGCTGGAAGTAGACGTGCTGGATGTACCGTTTTCCTCGTTATACTCCTCAAGTATTGTATCCCAAGATTCGCCCGCTGCAAGCCGGTCTCTGTATCCCTCAAGCTTCGACTTTATCTCTGCTTTTTCATCGTCACTCGCAGAGCTTACGTCTTCGTTTATAACATCAGCTAAAATATAGTTTTCATCAAGCGCCTTTAATACCTCATCCTTGTCTATCTCGTTCTCTCCGCCTTCGCCATATAGATAATCAAAAAGCATGTCGGACATATAGTTCACAGAGATGTTCAAAGAAAAATCGTCCTCAGATATGCCGTTATCCTTGCAGATTTTCTCATATCCGTAATAATTCCAGTAATAATTAGTGGCATATTCTACGTTGCTTCTGGTTTCATCATCAAACGAAACATTTGCCTTGCTGAGTTCATCTTTTAAATAAACATATTTTTTAAGATTAGACAGCGCCGTGTCCTTAACCCATGTTTCATACGGTTTATCGTCAAGCGTCTGGCTTTTATAATTGCTTGATGCCGACGACGATGAAGAAGAACCTACCTCGTTCTGAAATTCCAAATCAGCCGACAAAAGCGCCGCTAAATAAAATGACGATGATATTTTTGTACCGGCTATGTCC
>USGR01000240.1 GCA_900554165.1 uncultured Oscillospiraceae bacterium
ATATAATATTTATTATTAAATTTCAAATAAAATATAATTAATAAATAGTTATCGAATTCTTACAAAAATAGTCTCTTATAACATATGAATATAGCACAATAAAAACCGACTATTTTTAAATAGCCGGTTTAAAATGTCGATTTTTAGTAAAATTTGTAATATAAAAAGTCGGAACTAACAAGCAATTTAATTATTTTTCTGCATTAATTTATAATGCTGTAAAATCAAAAGAAAGTGCCAGATGCCGCACAAAGATTAACAATATTTATTTCAGGGAAAGAAAGTCAGAAATAAATATTATTGCTCTTAGCTGAAGATTGAAAGGTCAGTGCTTGAGCAGACCTATAACATCCGTCTGATTTCCGTCTTCATAATATACTTTTGTGACTCGCTTGCCTATAAGACACACTATTTCATAATTTATAGTCCCTTCAATATCCGCTAACTCGTCCACGGAAATTTCGCTTTCCCCCTGACGTCCGAAGCAGACAACCTCCTGTCCGCGCTTTACGCCGTCTATGCCGGAGACGTCAATAATTGTCTGGTCCATACATACCCTGCCTACTATGCGGGCCCTTTGGCCTCCGACAAGCATATGCGCTTTCCCAGATAAGCAGCGACGGTATCCGTCAGCGTATCCAATGGGCACCACGGCCAGCCTTTCAGATTTATCTAAATGTTGAGTCCTGCCATAGCTGACAAAGGTGCCGCTTTCTACATCTTTAACAGAAGATATCACTGAATGAAGCGACATAACCGGCTGCAAGTCAATTTTCCCCCTTGTGACAGGCGACGGATTTAAGCCATACATCGCGACGCCGGCCCTAATCATGTCCATATGCATTTCGGGGTAAAGAATAGCGGCGGCGGAATTGCAGCAGTGCCTGAGCCTGAAATGCATGCCGCTTTTTTCGAGCGTGGATATGAGTCTGCTGAATATGTCAAACTGATTTTTAGTATATTGAACATCGCCGTCGTCAAGGCTGTCTGCGCAGGGAAAATGCATAAATATTCCTTCGCAGTAAAGCCCAGTGAGAGCAGATACAGAGAGAATATCTTCACTGCACGAAGAAATATTCTCAGCATGCTGACACAAAAATCCCAAACGCGTCATGCCGGTGTCCACCTTTATGTGTACCTTTACGCGTCCTCCCAGATTATTTGCCTCGCGTGAGAGTGATGCAGCGTAATCAGAAGAATACACCGCTTGAGTTATTTTATGCATTATCAGCTTATCGGTATATTCCGGCGGAGTATAACCCAGAACCAATATTTCTCCGTCAACGCCGCCGAAGCGCAGCTCCATAGCCTCTTCAATGTTAGATACTCCGAACCAGTTTGCGCCGACCTTTTTAAGCGCATGTGCGCTTTGAACGGCGCCGTGTCCATATGCATCCGCCTTGATAACAGCCATTACATTAACTTCGGGATTTATAGCTTTTATTGCTTCATAATTATGCTTTAGGGCGTCAAGATTAATATTCGCCCATGTGCGTTTTAAAAAGCTGTGCATTTCTTTATCTCCAATAACATAATAAAAATCTTATTGCAAATTGGGCCTGCTGAATATTGCGCATATAATGCTGATTTTATAGTATAGGCTTTAATCAACACTAAATAAATATGCCGATATGTGTTTAACTATTTCATTATAATATAATTTTTAATAAACCACAATAAGACAATAAAATTCTCTTTGCATTTGCATTTATGAGTACAAATTTTAACCTGCTCCAAAAACGCCGTGACGCCGTTATTGCAGCATCAATAAGTCCGATGATATAATAATGACAAATTAAAGCTTATGAGGAAATTATCATGAAAATAAAAATAATTGAGGATACAGAAAGAGAGCAAGCGCTTATAGACCAGCTGTTAAAAGTGTGGGAGTCCGCTGTTAAGGCAACGCACCTGTTTTTGTCGGAAAGCGAAATAGAAAATATTAAAAAATATGTTTTACAGGCGTTAAAAGAAATACCAAATTTAATTGTTTCTGAGGACGAAACCGGGCGGCCCATTGCATTCATGGGAATTGACGGTCAAAATCTAAAAATGCTTTTTGTCGCTTCCAAAGAAATGGAAAAGGGTATAGGTAAAAAGCTTATTATATATGGCATGGATAAATATTTGGTAAGTGAATTGACTGTTAATGAGCAAAATCTAACGGCTAATGGATTTTATGAGCATATGGGATTTCGGGTATATAAAAGAGCGGAAATGGACGAGCAGGGAGAGCCATATCCGATTTTGATGAAATTGAGCGGACGGCCTCCGTTCTATTAGGTCGGCATGAAGTACTCAATAGTCCTTAAGAAATCTCAAAACTCAAAAATTGACAACGCGGCATAAATAAAGATAGGCTCTGTCTTGGCGACACAGAAATAAATGCGCAATTTTTGAAAATATTTTGCAGAGATTTAAAAATAGCAGCGTAATAGCGAAAATATAAACTCATTTAAATTTATAAAAAATTTTTTCGTAATTGGACA
>USGR01000241.1 GCA_900554165.1 uncultured Oscillospiraceae bacterium
GTTCACTATGCGGCCTTAATTTTTATAATATTAAAATAAAAATGCAGAAATTAGATTACCAGCCTCTTATGCTGCCGCTTTGAAGTGCGTTTATAGTTTTTTGCCGCAGCGGGCCAAACTCCTTTTCCCATTCGGCGATTTTTTTAGCCATCTGCGCACGCTGAGACGTGTGCCCCATTGGGCAAAGCTCCGCCCTAATAGGTAAATTAAGGGTGCGTGCGGCTCTCGAGACATCCTTTTCGTAAGCGAAAACCATGGGACGTATTAAATATAAATCTTTGCGCGACAAATAAGAAACAGGAGCAAAGCAGTCTATGCGTCCGCCTAAAAACAAATTCATGTAAAATGTCTGTACGGCGTCGTCAAGATGATGCCCCAGCGCGACCTTATTGCAACCCTGCTTTTTGGCCTCGTCGTGCAGCATGCCGCGCCTCATTTTTGCGCACAGGCTGCACGGATTTTTTTCCTTGCGCTGGTTAAATATGAGGTCATATAAATTTGAAAGCCGTATAATATGATTAACTCCGAGCCGCCGGCACAGCTCGCTTATTTCTGAGAAGTCTCCTGGTGCTCCGCCAAACTGCATGTCTATAGTTATAGCTGTAAGAGAGTACTGCTTGCCGTAAAATCGGCGCATTTCGCTGAGCGCGCAGAGCAGAGCAAGAGAATCTTTCCCGCCGGACACGCCGACGGCAATAGAGTCGCCGTCAGATATCATATTATATTTATCCATCGCAGAGCGCATATAGCTCATAAGCTGCTGCATAAAATCATCCTCACATATATTTGACGTCTGAAAGACTTGAGCATAAATTAAAAGTAAGCTGATGTTAAAACCCGCCTGCAAACGATACTGACACAGATATACCTAAATATATGTCTCTAATGCAAGCGGTTGTTTTCATTAAGCAAATGCTGCGGCTTTATCGCAGTATTTTATGTATTGTCCGCAAAATTCGATTATAACAGCCGGACGCAATTGAGTATGCAAAGGCAGAGAAGATTAGCCTCTGCCGTTTTACAGCTTCGCCGTGCGGCAGTGTGCTGAAAATTGCGGCAGCAGATAAAAATACTGTATCAAAGGTGATTACCGCCAGCTTAATGCCCAGCTAAAATTATACAGCAAAAATGTAAATTAAACAACAGGATAATGAAGAAAACAAGAGATTTTAAGAGAAAATAAGATTTAGCAAAATATAAATTAAAAAAATGGTTGACATGCGCGCGGCGGTGTGTTATATTTAATTTCGCTAAATTGTATTTATTTGTTATGGAGGTTAAATATATGTCTACTTATATGCCGAAAGCGGGCGAAATAACCCGTAAATGGTACGTGATAGACGCAGCCGGCAAAAGGCTTGGCCGTGTAGCTGCTCAGGCGGCTGTATTGCTGAGAGGCAAGCACAAGCCGGAATTTGCACCGCACGTTGACTGCGGCGATCATGTAATCATATTAAATGCAGCTGAGGTAGAGCTGACCGGCAAGAAGCTTGATCAGAAATTCTATCGTCGTCATTCCGGATATATCGGAGGACTTAAAGAGACAAAATACCGCACATTAATGGCCACGAGGCCGGAGCTTGCGGTAGAGCTTGCGGTAAAGGGCATGATACCCGACACTACAATAGGCCGCAAGGCGTTTACAAGACTGCGCGTATACAAGGGCGCAGAGCACAAGCATCAGGCTCAGAAGCCTGAAAACTGGACGCTTTAATGAAGGAGGCCAAATTAAATGTACGAATCTAAACCATATTTTTACGGTACCGGCCGCCGCAAGAGTTCTGTAGCTCGTGTGCGCGTATATCAGGGTACAGGTAAAATAACGATAAACGACAGAGACATTGACGAATATTTTGGACTTGAAACGCTTAAGGTTATCGTGCGTCAGCCGCTTGCTCTGACTGATACTTTAGGCAAATTTGATATAGTATGTCGCGTAGCCGGCGGCGGTGTTACGGGACAGGCCGGTGCTATACGTCACGGTATAGCAAGGGCATTGCTGCAGTATGATGAAAATCTTCGCACCACCCTTAAGAAGGCCGGATTCCTCACACGTGATCCGCGTATGAAAGAGCGTAAAAAGTACGGCCTCAAGGCAGCACGTCGTGCTCCGCAGTTCAGCAAGCGCTGATTTCAGTTCAAAACAGCTCAAAAACCCCGAAACCATGCGGTTTTCGGGGTTTTTCCTTTTCAGATTGTTTGCCCTGTTTTGGCATAGTCTGACCTGTTTTAACCCGATTTTTATGGGTTAAATAAAGGACAACCACCCCTAAAATGAGGGCTAATGGGTTAAATTATAGGACAACTTTTTTGGCCTTTCCCTCTCCCCCAAGGTCGTTTTTTCCTTTTAAGCCCTCTGCATTTTTATGCAAAATCGGTTTGGCAGAGTTTGACCAAATATGAACAAATGAATATGATTTTATTGCGAAAGCGCTCAGTATTTTCTACTGGGCGCTTTTTGCGTTTCCGGGGAATTTCATTCC
>USGR01000242.1 GCA_900554165.1 uncultured Oscillospiraceae bacterium
GTTTTCCAAAATATTCTCTCCCGCCGACATCGCCGGAACGGCGGAGATTTTAAATCAGCATAAGCTGATGCAGTATTTCTCCATTTTATTTATCGCAGCCATGATAACCGCTAATATTTGCAGTGACTAAAAATCTGCATGGTCGATGCGGTTTATATGCTCAAATTTTACATAAATAAATCTATGGTAAAAAACAAAAGGCGTATATTTCCCTATCATATATAGCATAGGTTTACACAATTATAAAAAATGATGCGCCAAGTTTTTAAAATTCTCTCGCCGCATGCGGCGCAAAATATAATATAAACAGCATAGTGCGACGCAAAACGACAATTAAAAAATTAATCACTTATCGGGCTTAAATTCATTCAACCAGACGTTCTTCCGCATTGTCTGCAGCCTCTGCCACAAGAACCTCTATATCCAGCCGCTGCTCCTGCGCTAAAAGCTCGTCAAGCTGCGGCCGCGTTTTCGGATGGCGCGGAGTAAATACCGTGCAGCAGTCCTCAAACGGCTGTATCGACGTCTCAAACGTGCCAATATTGCGTGCTATAGTAATAATCTCTTCCTTGTCCATGCCTATAAGCGGACGAAATACCGTAAGAGACGCCGCTTCGTCGGTGCAGCTCAGCGCGCGCAGCGTCTGGCTAGCCACCTGACCCAAACTCTCGCCCGTTATAAGGGCAAGGGCATGCTCCTTTTTCGCTATTATCGATGCCGTACGCATCATAAGCCGACGCATAACAAGCGTTGAAAATGGTTCGTCTACCTTGTCTCTTATCTCTTCCTGTATCTTTGTAAAGGGCACTACATAAACAGTAATAGGCCCGCTGTATTTAGCGACAATCTCCAGCAGCTGCATAACCTTTTTCTCCGCCCGCTTGCTGGTATACGGCGGTGAGGCAAAATGCACGGCCGACAGCTTAAGCCCGCGGCGCGCCATCATCCACGCCGCTACAGGGCTGTCAATCCCGCCGGAAATAAGCACCGTCGCCCTGCCGGAGGTGCCGGTAGGCAGTCCGCCGGCGCCCTTGTGCTGACCGGCTCTCACATATGCCTCCCTTTCGCGTATCTCCACCGTGACAATAACATCCGGCCTATTTACATCTACCTTAAGATGCGGGAAAACTTCCAAAAGCTTTCCGCCAAGCTCGCGGCATATTTCCGGCGACTTTAGCGCAAATGTCTTGTCCGCCCGCTTCGCCTCAACCTTAAATGTCCTCACACTATTTAGATATTTCTCTAAATATCCCGGTGCGCCGGCAAATATGGCGTCCATGTCCTTTTCAAAAGCTGCCGCGCGGCTTACCGCCGACATGCCAAACGTTTTAAGCGCTATATCAAACGCCGCATCTATATCCGCCGTCTCGTCTATTGGGCGTATGTATATTGTAGACTGTGAAATTGAAACATCAAATTTCCCGCAGCATGAAAGCCTGTGGCGCAGATTTTTTAAAAGTATGCTCTCAAAATCCGTTCTGTTAAGGCCCTTAAGCGCCATTTCGCCGCATTTGCCAAGTATTATCTCTTTCATATACATCCCCAAAGCAATAATTATAGTAAAATTTACCGATATGCTCCCACAAGTAAGCACCGGCAAAATAAAAATCGCTGAAAGCATCAGCCGCATATGCTTTTATACAAAAGTATGTATAAATTGTCTTACACTGTCAGACTAAGTTAAATTAACTATATTATATCTCAAACACAGCATGTAATTAATATATAATTTGTTAATTTTTAATGCACAAATAATTATAAGCTTAAATTTTTCAGCCTATTTATCCCAGACACCGCCGCTCATATCAGCCTTTAATTTCCTTTAGCGCCTGTGCAAGCGCGTCTATGTCTTTATTCGTGTTAAATCTTGACAGGCTAATCCTAATTGAAGAATCTATTATCCCCGCATCCAAGCCCTGCGCTTTAAGCACGTGGCTGAGCTTACCCTTAGAGCAGGCACTGCCGCTGGATACGTATATTTCCTTTGCTTCCAGCCGGTGCAGCAGCGTCTCGGCCTTGTGCCCCGGCAGGCTTATGTTTATTATAAACGGAAGTGCGTCGGCGGGGGAATTTATTATAACTCCCTCTATTTCAGACAACCTTAATAATAAATATTCCTTAAGCGCTTTTGCCGCCGCGCAGTTTTGAGATATGTTTCCAATATCCTCTACAGCGGCGCCAAATCCGGCTATTGCCGGGACATTCTCCGTCCCCGGCCGCAGCCCCTTTTCCTGCCCGCCGCCGTACATCAAAGGAGATATTCTTACTCCCTTTTTAATATAAAGCGCGCCGGCTCCTTTAGGCCCGTGCAGCTTATGCGCCGATACACTCATTAAATCAATATCCATAGCCTTGACGTTTATGTCGATTTTGCCAAACGCCTGGACGGCGTCGCAGTGCACCAGCGGCTTTTTCGCCATATCAAACCGAACTGCTGCCGACTTTGCCGCCGCGACGGCCGACTCAACCGGCTGAAGCGCGC
>USGR01000243.1 GCA_900554165.1 uncultured Oscillospiraceae bacterium
GCATGACCCCATGTAAATTCCCCAGTTATTAAAGAAAGCTTCAACGACGCTGGTATAGAAGTAAAATAAAAAACTGAGCCTGCTGTAAGGACAGCAAAAAGTGATTATTTTCTTTTCGAGCAAAAAGGCAAAAAAATAATGCTGAACCTAAAACGAATTAGGTACAGCATTATGCTGGTGGGCCTTCAGGGACTCGAACCCGGGACCTACCGGTTATGAGCCGGTTGCTCTAACCAACTGAGCTAAAGGCCCTTCTGTTTTCTAACAGCCTAAATATTCTACATTAATTTTGGCCATATGTCAATACCTGATTTATAATTTTATCGAATAACATTTATTTTCTGCTAATAAATTCGTCTTTAAATACTTTCAGTATGCATTATAGCCTCATTAAAACAGAAATATTAATTTAGGAATTTAATACTCCATATTCTATATTACTGCTAAATACTTATAACATCCTATACACGTATAATATTTAATCATTTTATAATTTATATTCCGCTGGATTATGTCTTTTCGGCTGTGCATAGCCAAATTCGCTGTCAAACAGCAAACGGCACTCCACTGAAAGAGGCAAAAGCCATAGCCAATATACCTATAAATATTATAACCGCAGGTATCCCCCTAAATGCTTTCGGCATGTCAGAATAATTAAGGCGTTTTAATCCTTCCGACACCAAAAACAGGGCTAAGCTATAACCTGCAGCGCCGCCTATGGCAAGGAATACGGCTCCTATAAATCCGCTTCCTATGCTCTGTACAGCAAACGGTATGACCAATACGGCGGAATTAAAGGCAGAAAGCAGCAGCAAATTCAGCGTGCTCTTTTTAGCGCCTAAAATATGCAGTATTATAAGTATAATCACATACAGCACTGCTGCCGTCGCCATTATGACGGTATATACTATATAGACATTGTCAGTAATAAGCCTTACGGCACTTATTAATCCATATGACAACATCGACAGAGCTATAGTGCAAACAGAGGTCAATCCGCAGAATACCGCACGCTTTTTCGTTACAGCGGCGCTTATTATCTCCGATATCCCGTAACCTCCGCTAAACAGCAAATTCTGCGCAAGTACAAGCAGAAGGCACAGCATCAACACTTCAGTTATCATAGCCTATATTCCTTTCAGCATCACGACGGCGGCGCATCTTATCTGATACCCATGCAACAAACGCTGCCGCAAGCCCTAACATTATTATTCCAAAAAACGGCATAACTGCCGATGATATCCTATGGCTTTCATCTAAAACCGTTAGTCCAAATATAGCGCCGGTATATAAAAATTCACGTACAGCGGATACTATTAATACCACTGCGAAAAAAGCGGCCGAAAATACCGCTGCATTAATAAACGCTCCGGATACGGACTCCTTTTCGTTTTGCCGCACAAGTCCAGTTACAATGAGCGGGTCAACAGCGGTGAGCGGCAGCACTGCACCTAAAGTATACATATCAAACACCGACAGCTTTGTAAATATAAAGCCTACAAGACACACCGCTACTGCGCCTGCAAGCACGCAGACAGCCGGCATAAGCTGCTTTGAAAAAATCTTAGAAGCAAAAGCACTTACCGCACTTACGGCAAATGCCGATATTGCAAATGCAAGTCCAAGCAGCAAAGCATTTATCAGCGACGTCCCCTTTATTATTATCGGAAACATTCCAAGCGTAAAGAGCGGCACGGGCCTTACAACGAATTTGATAAAATCCCTAACTTTCTGCATTTTCTGCCGCACCCGCCTTTCTCTTTAATCTTCTCTTTACCCAGTCAATATTAAAATCTGATACAAATTCATCGAGTGTTTTAGACAGGCAGTTCATTATGAGTATTGCCGCCGGTGCACCCTCATAAAGCGCTGAGCCAAAATATCTGAACAGCATTGTTATAACACCGCAGCCTATGCCGAATAAAATTCTGCCGGCCGTCGTTTTGGGAGAGGTTACGGGATCGGTCGCCATAAAAATAGCTGCAAAAACAAGGCAGCCGAGCGACAGCTCAAACAGGGCGGAATCAAGCCTTGAACCAAGCCGCGGGAAAATTATCGCTATAGCGCCGCTCGCAGCAAGCATGGACAGCATGGTCGAGAGGGGGGCCGTACGCCTTATAATAAGATAAATAGCACATGCGGCAAGCACGACTATCGGCGTAGCGCCCATTGGTCCCGGAAATCTGCCAAAAGCCAACTCAAAAGACGATATATTAGGCGTTATTCCTAAAGCCACGTCAGAAAGCGGTGACGCAGAAACAAGCGCCTCGCCGCCCTGATATGAAAACACGACGGGGTCGGGGTAGGCGGACATTATTGCCGGAAAGGCCAGCGACATAAACATCCACGCCGCAGCTGCAGGATTAAATATATTGTTGCCTCGGCCGCCAAAAGGAATTTTGCAAATAAGAATTGCAAATGCTCCTCCCATTGCCGGCAGCCAGAGCGGCGCCGACGCAGGACAAACAGCCGCTAATAT
>USGR01000244.1 GCA_900554165.1 uncultured Oscillospiraceae bacterium
CTCATACACCGCGTCAAATTTAAGCGTCGGCCATATGCATTCTTCAACAAATTCCTTTTTCAAATCTTCAATATACAGCTTGGAAGCACCCGTCTTAAGCGCTTTCTCCTCAAGGCCGCTCAGCTCTGCGCCCTGACCTACGTCCGCTGCGACGGCTATTACCTCGCAGTTGTCGTAATTCTCCTTAAGCCATGGAATTATTATCGATGTGTCCAGCCCGCCGGAATATGCAAGCACTGCCTTCTTTATCTTTTTCATTTATCATCATACCTTTCTGTATTATTTTCTCTCAACATCACTTAGTATACACCTAAAATGCATAAAGTCAAGCAGAGAATGAATATTTATGCATATATTTTTAATTTTTATGCATTTTGACAAACTGTAGAAGATTTATCTGCACTTTTTGTTAAAATGTTAATATAGCCTTTGCCTGCGCGATTTACATTATATGCTACGCGCAGCGCCGTACTACCGGAATTTGCAGATGTATCGCCGCCCATGAAGAAAGCTGGTACGAATTTTCCATTCCGGCTTACATAACAAATGCAGCGCGTGTGCGATATCATTTGGTATACGAATAAAACGCAAATAATTCGAATATTTATGCAAAGCGCATATGCTCAAAGTCAGTAATCAATGATAGTTTGTCCATGCATTAAACTCTGCATTGATTTTGATGTGCTCTAAATTCCCGCACAGCCTAAATCATGGGTGCGGCAGACCCTTGCGGTAAGCGTCCATTATATCTTTAAACACCTCTCCGTTTGACGGCGGCGTCCATGTTATAGCGTTGGCACCGGCTTCTATTGTCTTCTTTATAGATTCCTCCGTCGGGCCGCCGGTAGCCATAATTGCCGCGTCCGGGTGCTTTTCTCTCAGCTTCCGCACAATATCCGCTGTTTTAGATGCGCCTGACACATTGAATATCGCCGCACCGGCTTTAAGACGCGACGATATATCCTCATCTTCCGACACTACCGTAATGACTATTGGAATATCTATCTGCTCCGCCACCTTGCGCAGCGTAATATTGGAAGTCGGCGCATTAAGCACAACGCCTATGGCGCCCTGATGCTCAGCGTGCATAGCCAAATTAAGTACTCTCTTTCCCTGCGTAAGTCCGCCGCCGACGCCGGCAAAAACTGGTATGTCCGACGCCGTCATCACCGCTTGCGTAATTATCGGCTGAGGGGTAAATGGGTAAACCGCTATTACGGCATCTGCGTTCGTATTCCTTATAATGCTTACATCGGTGGAAAACAGCACCGACCTTATCTTTTTTCCAAATATCTTAATGCCGGTACACTCGCGTATAACCTCCGGCACCCTTAACATAAAGCTGCGCAGATTACCTTGAAATTCAGGTATTTTCATGTTATCCACACTATCCCTCCTCAGTCTTCTTGAATTTTTTTCCATTTTATATTATTATAAATGTAATCCACATATAATACAATAAAAATTAGATGACATAAAAGTTAAAAAATTTTAACTTTTTATATTTTTCATCCGCTTATATATGCATATAATCGTTATATTTAATCAGCCAGTTTATTGATTTATTGCCGCGCGGCAGCTTGTTTAGTTATTTTAATAAAAATTTTGAATAATAATAGATTATAAAAATTTTTTAAGTGCATGATAAAGGCTAAATATAATGCCTAAGCACTTGCATCAATTAGATTAATGCAGTGCATTCAAGATTTGCCAGGTCGGCATATCTTGGCAATTAACTTTATTTATTAATTTATTTTTGGAGGCGGTCATAATGTCTTTTAAAGAGGTAAGTATAAAGGATTTAAACGAAAATTTTGTAAAGGATATAGCCGACGAATGGATGCTGGTTACAGCCGGAGATGAAAAGAAGCACAACATGATGACGGCAAGTTGGGGCTTTGTCGGTGAAATGTGGGGCAAGGACGCCGCCGTCACCGTCATACGTCCTCAGCGGTATACTAAAGAATTTATTGACAGCCATGACATGTTTTCGCTAAGTTTTTACGGAAATGATAAAAAGCTGCACGGTATTACCGGCAGCAAGTCGGGCAGAGAAATTGACAAAACTGAGGCAACGGGGCTTACGCCGGTATATAATTACGGTACTGTATATTTTGAGCAGGCGCGGCTTGTTCTCATCTGCCGCAAGCTCTATGTTTCGCGCCTTGACCCTGATAAGTTTATTGACAAGGAAAGTCTTAAATGGTACGAAAGCAAGGATTATCATTATGCTTATGTCGGCGAAATAACTCACACGCTGGTTAAGGAGTAAATAAAGCCTGAATAGCCGCTCTACGCAGAATTTGTGAGGCATAATCAAGCAGCAGATATAGTAAATCACGGCGCATCTCTCATAGCATGTTTACTTAAAATTTCTGCTAACTGAATATCTGAATTTTATAAGGCAAGGTACATACTCGCACTTTGCCTTATTTCTTCTTTGTGGTTTTTATTTTAATCGGGTTATATTATAAATG
>USGR01000245.1 GCA_900554165.1 uncultured Oscillospiraceae bacterium
GTAACAATATTTGCTGATTTCGGGTCCTATTTTTTCATTTTTACTTTACAGTGCCTAAATTTGTAATGCTTTAAATATTAAGAGATATTATCATCTGGAATAACAAAGAAAGGAAAACATCCTTTATCGGTTATTATAAAATTTTGCGGCAAATAAAACTGCTTGATGTAGCGAGCGGCCTGCTTTTCTGATAAGCTGCTGAAGCTTTCGCCACCGCAGCCACAGATAAAAGCCGGTCCGGCTATAATATCCAGCACATTACCGTATTTGTCGTAGATAGCACGGTTAAGCGGCATGCCGTTTATTTTACCCTCGTCGTTGCAAACGAGGCAAACATCGTCGTTAAAAGGATAAATTGCCTCAATAAGCCCGCCTACTATTTCCTGCATTCCATTTATAGAGGCATCAATTTCAACAATACGAGCCATCTTTAGCGGCTCGAGCAAAACGACTTTGATTTTCCTGTTTTCATTCATTTGGAATTACTCCTTTTTATTTTTTAAATTAATCTTTTAACACCAGAAACGGAACAAATGGTTAAAATAATTTTGTTAGACACTGTTTTTTATGACGGTTGTAACATAATCGAATTTTTCGTTTATCTCCCTAATAAGGCTGAGTAATTGAGACTTAAAGCTTTCTATTTCCTCAAGATAAATCTTCCCATTCATTAAGCAGCTCTCCTATAACTCTTTTTTGTATTTATTATGGAAACTGAATTGATTGTCTTTGTAGAAAATTCATTCTTTTTGCAATTCATTACACCGCGAAAAAGAATGTTAAACAGCATGACAGAAACAATATTTGCTGCAAACATATTAGCTGCAACAGTCTGTGGAGCTGTTTCATTCGCATCCGCACAGGATAGTTCAGATGGAAATAAGTCAACATCGCTTAACACTTCCGGATAATATGAGGCCATAGGTTTTTGGACAGTGATATTATTCTTTTTAATCCCGCATACGACCTGACCGTAATATTCGCCATTGCCGCTGTCTATATAGATGATATCGGAAAGCTTTTTAAATACTGTGTCACACAGTCTGCGCGATTTATTATTATCAACAGCGCCTATGAGAATTATCATCTGCCCATTTTCTTCAGGAGCAAGCAGCGACAAAAGTGTGTTTTCATCCTCTATATAGCTGGGAATATAAAAAGCCGGCAGCCCAAATGCCTGCGAATATCTGTTTGCTATCACCTGTGCTTTATTACTACCTACATCCTGATAAACAAAATTTTGCCTTACAAGGTTTTTTAACTCCATTTTATCGCCGTCACAGATAATTATTTTTATCTCTCTGTCTGCTATGCTCGCCATGCGGTACAGAAACGGAACGATATAGCCTCCTGTTCCGCCGGCTCCCAACATCACTATTTTTACAGGATTATCTTTTGAAAACTTCATAGTGCAATCTCACTCTTTTCCTTTTTGACTTTCACTTTTAACAGCTTATCTTCTTTGGGAAACGCCGGCTGCTCTATGACGGAAAACGGCTCAATTTCATAGTGATATCCGTTGTTGCACATTCGCACAATCATATCCGGCAGTGCCTTATCCAAGCGGCCTATGACTCCGTACAGCTTGGTTTCCTTTTCGTCTGCATCATCTTCATCTGAGAAAAAAGCTTTCATATTATGGTGGGAATGTATAGCCATTACATCAATAAAGCCCGAGCTGCCAAAGTCCGGCAGGTCGTAGGTTTCTACATTAAGGCAGGAGACAATTTGATTAGGGATATATATTTCATACTGAGCTGTGTGCTCGGAATATATGATATGAGCGATGGCCTCCAAGCCTTTTTCTGCAAAGTATCTGAAAAATTCGATAACTTCTAATATCAGATTAAAAGGAATTTTGGGCAGAGACAGCTTTATTCCAGGCTTTATTAAGTCAAACTCCGGCGCACGAAGCACCGGAGTACAAAACTCGCCTATTTTGTTGTGGGTAATCTGCATTATCTTTCCCGTACTGGATGGGATAAGCTTAATTGGCTTATCGCTTTGAGCGGCTTCAGAAAGGTTAGTGTAAAAGCCTTTATATTTGGGAAACGACAAAACATTGCCTTTCTTTTCTGCCGTAATATACGGGGTAATAACGCATTTGGGGTCTTTATTCTCTTTCTTTTTGCCGTTTATAATGCTGTTTATAAATTTATCCATTCCCTCTATTTTTTCTTTTACATCTATAATGCGCTGTGTCGTTGGATTTGCTATAGCTTCTGTCACACAACCGTATTTGACTGTCCATGAGACCTTTTTACTCTGTTCTAAAGCTACAATCTCATTTTGCATCTCAATACGGAGCTGCTCAAAAGTAATTTCAGTATTTGGTATTTACCTATATCTACAAAGTTTAAATTGTTAATATTATTTTTATTACATAAATCTATAACATACTCTCTTTCATCTATATGTAAAATTGTTAAGTGGTAGATATTATAATAA
>USGR01000246.1 GCA_900554165.1 uncultured Oscillospiraceae bacterium
ATTCAAAGCAATTCAAAACATATTACAGTCATCGATAAGGAAGCTGAAGAAAAGAAGAAAGCTGAAGAGGAAGCCGCACGTAAGGCTGAGGAAGAAAAGCTGGCTGCCGAAAAAGCCGAACAGGAAAGAATCGCTGCTGAGCAAGCAGAACAAGAAAGGCTGGCTGCCGAGCAGGCCGCTGCGAAAGAAGCTTTAAAGCTTATGGGCGAAGTATGAGGCACGCTAATATTTCGATATTTGTGCCGCATGTGGGATGCCGGCACAGGTGCAGCTTCTGCGACCAGAACGCTATCACCGGCATACATTCACTGCCTTCGGAAAGAGATGTGGATGAAGCCGTAGAGCGCGCCGGAGAAATTATGCCGGATGCTGAGATTGCCTTTTTCGGCGGCAGCTTTACGGCTATTGAGCGGGATTATATGCTGACCCTTTTAAGGGCGGCATATAAATATGTAAAATCTGGAAAGGTGCGCGGCATAAGGGTGTCCACGCGTCCTGACGCCATAGACGGCGAGATACTGTTAGTTTTGAGGGATTACGGCGTAACATCAATAGAGCTGGGCGCGCAGTCGATGGACGAGGCAGTACTTGAGGCCAACCGCCGCGGTCATACTCCGGATGACGTAAAAAAGGCGTCTCGGCTCATATCGTCGGCACACTTTGAGCTGGGACTGCAGATGATGACCGGCCTTTATATGTCGGATGACGAAAAGGATGTCGACACGGCTATGTCTATTTGCCGTCTTCATCCTGCCACCGTCAGGATTTATCCGACTATAGTTTTTAAAAATACATATCTCGGCAAGCTTTTTACAGACGGCAAATACATGCCGCAGACATTGGAGGCGGCAGTAAATCTATCTGTTAAACTTATAGACATATTTGAAAAGAACAACATAAAAGTAATACGCACGGGTTTGCATACCATCGATGAGGAAAATTATCTGAGCGGTCCGTGGCACCCGGCGTTTAGAGAGCTATGCGATAATCTGCGATATTATAACAGCGCGCTGGAAAAAATAGAGCAGTCGGGCGGGAGAGAAAGCAGATATGTAATATATACCGCTAAGGGATGCATATCAAAAATGACTGGACAACGCCGCTGCAACATATTAAAATTAAAGAATATGGGTTATGACTGCTGCGTAGAGGAAGCGGACAAGCTTTCCGGCAGCGAAATAGAGGTTTTGCCCTTGAAGTGACGCATTATTAAACTGTGCGCTATAAGCTTTGTGCGCTTAAACAATATGTATTCCTGCAGCGCAGGTTTATAGGCTTTGTAGACGTATATCGACGTATATTTCAATCTGTTTTTATATTGCAAAAATGGCCAAGCCGATATAATACGGTAACTAGACATGCAATTTGTTTACATAATATATAAATTTGAGCGACATTTAAACACTTATTTGAAGAGATTTTCATTTATATCTAAAATATAAAGTTTACATAAAAAGGGGGGGCCGACCGTTTGGTATTAGATTCAATAGAAATAAAGGGATTTAAATCCTTTCCGGATAAAACGCGTCTGAGCTTTAAAAGCGGCATAACTGCGGTTGTAGGGCCGAACGGTTCGGGCAAGAGCAATGTTTCCGACGCAGTGAGGTGGGTGCTTGGTGAGCAGTCGACCAAATCGCTGCGCTCCGGTAAGATGGAAGACGTTATTTTCGGCGGCACGGCGGAGCGCCGGCCGTCGGGCAGTGCTGAGGTTACTCTTGTAATAAATAACACCGACCGCACGCTGCCTTTTGACAATGATTTTGTGCATGTTACTCGCCGATACTACCGCTCCGGCGAGAGCGAATACCGCCTAAACGGCGCGGCGGTCAGGCTTAAGGACATATATGAGCTGTTTATGGACACGGGACTTGGCCGCGACGGATATTCAATCATAGGTCAGGGGCGAATTGACGATATAGTATCCTCAAAATCGTCGCAGCGCCGCGAGATATTTGAGGAGGCGGCGGGCATAACAAAATTCCGCTACCGCAAAAGCGAAGCGGAGAAAAAGCTCAGCGCGGCGGAGGACAATCTGCTGCGCCTGCATGATATATTCTCAGAGCTTAAGGAGCGCATAGGCCCGCTGAAGGAGCAGAGCGAAAAGGCGGCGGAGTTTTTAGCTCTCAGCGAAAGCAAGAAGAGACTCGAGATAGGTCTCTGGCTGCATACGCTTGACGAGTCGCAGCGCTCGGTGAGCGGACAGGAGGAGAAAATAAATCTTGCGCGGGCAGAGCTTGAGCAGCTTGAGCGGGACTTAAGCAAGACGGAAAGAGACATAGAAGAACATACGCTGATTTCGCAGCAGCGCGCGGTGCAGATAGACGAGGTCCGCCGTGAAATATCACAGCTTGAAGAGACGGCGGCATTGGCCGGCAGCGACGCGGCGGTAAAGAAGAATACAATTTTTCACAATAATGCTACCATAGAGC
>USGR01000247.1 GCA_900554165.1 uncultured Oscillospiraceae bacterium
CGTACCCGTTAGGGCTACTACCTTGTCGCTTATTCCGGCGAGCTCGGCCATAGCCGCTCCCTGACTGCTGTTTCCGCTGTACTCATGCAGCTCGTCGCAGATTAAGCCGTCTACTTTTCTAAAGGTCTTTTTAATATACCCGCTTAGTGAATACTTGCGCTCGGCGCCTACGGCTCTGATACAGGCATGTGGATTTTTGCATATCTTTTCTATTGTGTCGCGATACTTCGGCTTACAGTTTTGCAAATATTCATGAGCAAATTTGCGGTAAACAAAGCCCATATCGCTCACTTTGACCCAACGGCTGACGATATCAGGATTAAGCGCGGACCATAACACGGCTCCGCAACTGCTGCATTTATGATTTTTTCGGTTTTCCTTTAGGAAAAAGGATTGGCTTACAGGCTCTATATACGAACTGCCATCCATAGAGACATTTTGCATTATTACCTCACCGCAATGCGGGCACAAAAAGCCCTGCTTTTTGTTTGACCATACGACAGACGGCATTTTCATATACGAATTTCTGGCGCGCTCCTTGGATAGTATGCAAAAAACCGTTTTATCAGTTTTTTCGTATATCTCGTGAATTTTATCAATATCGGATACGCTTTTTGCAATAAAGGCCAGTGTGTTCGGCAGGCTTTCCTTAATCTCGCGAACCCATTTTTTGCATACATGCGATGGACAAAGCACAACATTGAGATTTTTTCCTTTTTGGTGCGCATACATGGCGGCTGCGCCAATCTTGCTTTTTCCAGTACCGCACTCTGCCACAAGGAAAGCTACGTTATCATTATCCAATGTTCGTTTTATACCCTCGGCAGCATTTAATTGTGCATCATACAGGTTGTATCCCGCGCTTTTTAAAATAAAGCTATTTATGCTCTCCAATTCGTCGCATATTTTATCCTGCTTTGGATTAAACCGCGGTACATACGACTTTTCTATCTGCTTTGCAATATCCGCTCCAAATGCCTGTATGTAATCTCTGAATGTAGTGATATCCTTAAAGGCGTCGCCAGCGCTTGACTTAGGGATATCAATACTGTGATTTTTTATGCCCTCATTCAGCAGTGCTACAAGATTGCTTTCATCTTTGCTAAGCTTTAAGCTGTATGCGGACAAAGGGTAGTGCGGCGACCAGACATATAATTCTCTCAAATCAAGCGATTTAAACAGCTCCGTTATAAGATAATCACTAAATTCCGGTATCATTGGCACGGTGACCTTTTTACTTAATGCGCCGTACAGCGTTTCATTTTCATTGTCGCAAAACAGATATATCGTCCGCGGCAGTGATATCATAGAAAAATTTTCATTATCCATCTCCTGAGATGGTTCATCTTTTAACTTTAACCAGCACTCCCAATATGTTCCGCTTTGTGATACCCTGAAGTCATATCCGCTTTTTTTGCTGTGAGAAATACTGACTCGCCGTCCAGATTTACCGATATCGTGCATCCTGATATAACGGCGTTCTTTATAGCCGTGACATATTCCTGATACCCGCCGAACCTCATGGCGACAAGGCAGTTGTTACCATCGGTTATAAGCATATCTGCATACGCCTTTAAATGGATTTTTGATTTTTCATCTATAACACTTATCTCGACCAATTCACAATTTTCAGGTATTTTAAGCAGTTTCACATTTTCATCATTCCTTATATTAAAATATCTATATAAACGCAAAAAAGGCCGTATCAAATCCTTTGGATTTAATACAGCCTTTGCGGTTGTTTTGGTTATTTTATTTATACGGTTTTATTGCAGGGCAAAAGAGCCCTCATTGACATTCTAAATGACACGGCATATCAGCCTGTCAAGTAATACAACATATAGAAATATCTTCTTAAAATACACAACAAATTGTGTATCAATGGCTTTATTATAGTACGGCAAAACAATAAAGTCAAGCAGATATTGCATGACATTATTCTAAGAAAATATTATTCTAACGGCGCTTATGCGGGAGGATATAACAATAGCGCGCTAAAAGCCATAAGAGAAAGGCGCAGAGGTTATTTCTCTACGCCTTCGCTTTCAAAAAACTGTGCAACAGTCATACACTTTGGATGTTCTATATCCAGACTTAGAAAATCTTTATCGCCGGTAAGAATTATATCAACATCTGATACGATGGCCGCATTTAATATCGGCTGGTCTTTTGCATCGCGTATCAGCTTTTCAGCATTGTCTACCGCAGGAATCAACTCATAGGACATTTCCGCAAGCAGCACTTCTGCATCCGGAAGAAACTGAGGTGCTTTTCGTCCGAGAATATCCCGCAGTTCTGTAATGTTTCGGTCACACAAAACAATTTCGTGGTTTTCCGCAATATACAATAGCGCGCGTGCCGGTTTGGAACGGGGAAAAACCAATGCGGAAAACAGGACGTTTGTATCTACCAATA
>USGR01000248.1 GCA_900554165.1 uncultured Oscillospiraceae bacterium
CCATTGCATACCAGCTCTATGGTCGAGCCGCATTTTATGCAGGCGGCTATAATATTCATCAAGCTTTTGCCGTTTACGTCATTTCCGTTAAACTTAATAGTTATATCGCTTTTATATTTTGCCATTGCGTTTGCAAACACGCCTGCCGGGCGCATATGAAAGCCCTGGGCGTTTGTGAGCGTAATTGTCTTAGATACCATAATTATATCCTCCTGTAAAATTATTCCTCGACCTTTTTCTTAAGCAGTCCCAGCATAACAGCTCCGACTATTGAGCCGGCGACCAGCGAGACTATATAAAGCGGCCAGTTGCCTACCACAGCGAAGACGAATATACCGCCGTGCGGAGCCATAAGCGTACAATTAAACAGCATAGACAGTCCGCCGGCTACCGCAGACCCAACAACGCAGGAAGGTATTACCCTCAGCGGGTCGGCCGCAGCGTATGGAATAGCGCCCTCTGTTATAAAGCTGAGTCCCATTATATAGTTTACGGGTGCACTCTTGCGCTCTGCCTTTGTAAACTTTTTCTTCATAAAGGTGGCTGCAAGCGCTATTGCTATAGGAGGAACCATACCGCCGACCATAACCGCCGCCATTATATCATAGTTGCCCGATGCAATCGCCGCTGTGCCGAAAACATATGCGGCTTTATTAAACGGGCCGCCCATGTCTATCGCCATCATTCCGCCAAGTACGCAGCCAAGTATTACCTTGCTTGAGCTGCCCATTGAGTTAAGCAGATTGGTAAGTCCTGTGTTTATCATTCCCATAATTGGGTTAACAGCACACATGATTACCGCTATAAGTCCCAGTCCGACCAAAGGATAAATCAGCACCGGCTTTATTCCCTCAAGCGATTTCGGCATTTTGTCGCAGAGCTTTTCCAGCCCCAGCATGAGATATCCGCCGACAAAGCCTGCAAACAACGCGCCCAAAAATCCGGATGGTATGTCGCCGGTTATGGCGGTAAATGTCGAGCCGGTTGTCGCGAGGTAGCCGCCTACAAATCCGACAAGCAATCCGGGACGGTCGGCAATGCTCTTGCCTATATAGCCTGCCAAAATTGGTATCATGAAATTGAAAGCATAGCCACCTATTGTTTTAAAGAATGCTGCGGCAGGAGTATTGGTGCCAAAGTTTGCGTCCTGCGGCGCACCGGCTATTGTGTCGATTAGAAATGCTATCGCAATAAATATTCCGCCGGCGACGACAAATGGAAGCATATTTGATACGCCGTTCATCAGGTGCTTATAAATCTGACGGCCGAAGCTTTCTTTTTCACTACTTTCCGATTTTGCTATTTCACCGCTGTGCTTATATATTCCAGCATCGCCGTTTATGATTTTCTGAATAAGCTCCTCCGGCTTCTTTATACCGTCGGACACCTTTGTGCTTATCAACCTTTTGCCATCAAATCTCGCCATATCTACTGACTTGTCGGCCGCTATAATTATACCGTCGGCCGCTTCAATTTCTTCTTTGGTAAGCACATTTTTAGCGCCGCCGGAGCCGTTTGTTTCTACCTTTATGGAATATCCGAGCTTCTCTGCGGCTCTCTCCAGCGCCTCGGCCGCCATGTATGTATGCGCGATGCCCGTTGGGCAAGCGGTAACCGCCAAAATTCTGTAGCCCGTCTTTGCTTTTTCTTCCGCCTTTGCCTCATCGGGATATCTTTCATTTTCTTTGGCGTCGATAACCGCTATAAAATCCTCTTTTGTTTTTGCGCTGAGCAGCTTCTGCCTGAAATCTGCATCCATTAAAATTGTCATAAGCCGCGAAAGCACCTCAAGATGTACGTCGCCGTCGTTCGGTGCTGCTATCATAAACAAAAGGTTTGACGGATTGCCGTCAAGGGCGCCGTAGTCAACTCCGCCAGGGACGGTTATTGCAGCAAGGCTTGGTTCTTTTACCCCGTCGCTCTTTGCGTGCGGAATAGCTATTCCGTCGCCGACCGCCGTTGAAGCCGACGCTTCTCTGGCAAGTATATCCTTTTTGTACTTTTCGCCGTCGCTTATGCAGCCGCCGTTTATCTGAAGCCCTATGAGCTTTTCAATCGCCTCCGACTTTGACGATACTGCAGCGTTCAGCTCAATACTCTCCTTTTTTAGTAAATCTGTAATACGCATAACCTAACTCCCCTTTCTATTCTTTACCCGACTGTATTGTTCTAAGCAGTCTGTATATTTCATCTCTTTTTGCAAGCTCCATGGAAAAAGCAGTGGCGCTTCCGGCAGCAGTGCCGAGATGCAGCGCATAAGCATAATCTCCTTTTTCCATATATCCGGCGATAAACCCTGCTACCATAGAATCGCCGGCTCCGACGGAGTTTATCACTTTTCCATCAGGTGCTCCTATTACATGCACTTCTCCATTTGCATCTGCTAAAAT
>USGR01000249.1 GCA_900554165.1 uncultured Oscillospiraceae bacterium
GAGATAAAGCAGCTTTCAGATTATGCGATAAACTCTGAAAAGGGCGCTGTCAACCCGGCGATAGTTGGTAAAAAGCCGAGCTGGATAGCTGCTAATGCAGGCATCCAGGTTCCTGACGATACCAAGATACTCATAGCTCGTCTTAAGGATGTGGGACCTGAGTATCCGCTTTCAAGAGAAAAGCTTTCCCCAATTTTGGCATACTATGTGGTTGACGGTCCGGAAGAGGGCTTTGACAAGGCTGAAAAGATGCTTCAGCTCGGCGGTCTTGGCCACTCAGCCGTTATACACAGTAACAATGAAGAAATAATCCGCGAGTACGGCGAAAGAATGCGCGCCGGACGTATAATAGCAAATTCTCCGTCATCACAGGGCGCTATAGGCGATATATACAACACGAACACACCGTCGCTGACTCTGGGCTGCGGCTCTTATGGACGCAATTCAACAACATCAAACGTTTCGTCGGTAAACCTGATTAATAAAAAGCGTCTTGCCAAGAGGAGGGTAAATATGCAGTGGTTTAAGGTTCCGCCAAAAATATACTTTGAGGAGGATTCCGTACAGTATCTGCAGAAGATGAAGGACATTTCCAGAGCCTTTATAGTAACCGACCCGACAATGGTAAAGCTTGGTTATGTAGAAAAGGTGCTGTATTATCTGCGCAAGCGCGAGCAGTACTGCCACGCAGAGATTTATTCGGATGTTGAGCCAGACCCGGACGTAGAGACAATCATGCGCGGCGTAGAGGCGATGAACAGCTTCCAGCCGGACGTTATAATAGCGCTTGGCGGTGGTTCTGCCATAGATGCTGCAAAGGGTATGTGGCTGTTCTACGAGCATCCCGACACTTCATTTGACGGACTCAGACTCAAGTTTATGGATATACGCAAGCGCGCTTTCTCTTTCCCGAAGCTTGGCGCAAAGGCGAAGATGGTTGCAATTCCGACGACTTCTGGTACAGGTTCGGAGGTAACATCCTTCTCGGTTATAACCGACCGCAAGAACGGCAATATCAAATATCCGCTGGCCGACTATGCTCTTACACCGGATGTTGCGATTATCGACCCGCAGTTTGTAATGACGCTGCCTAAGTCAATAGTTGCCGATACCGGAATGGACGTTTTGACACATGCTATTGAAGCTTATGTATCGGTAATGGCGAGCGATTATACCGACGGTCTTGCACTTCAGGCGATAGACCTTGTTCACAATTATCTCATACGTTCCTACAGCGACGGAGATAAGGTAGCACGTGAGAAGATGCACAATGCATCCTGCATAGCTGGTATGGCATTTACAAATGCATTCTTGGGCCTTAACCACTCAATGGCTCACAAATTGGGCGGTGAGTTCCACATAGCTCACGGTAGGGCAAACGCGATACTGCTTCCGTATGTTATAGCTTATAACGCGTCAAAGCCGAGTAAGTTCACAATATTCCCGAAATATGAAAAGTTTATTGCCGATGAGAAATACGCAAAGATTGCACGTTTCCTTGGCGTACCCGGCAAGACGACAGAAGAAAGCGTAAAGAATCTTATTGAGGCTATACGCGGCATGATGAAAGAGATGAACATGCCTATGACGATAAAGGACTGCGGCATAGACGAAGCCGTCTTCCTTTCAAAGCTCGACGAGCTGTCAGAGAATGCGCATGAAGACCAGTGCACAAATGCAAACCCAAGATATCCGCTGGTTTCAGAAATCAAGGAAATATACAAGAAAGCATATTACGGCGAATAATAACTAAATAATTCTTATATCTCTTAAATATAATAATCTACAAAAAGAAAAGGTACGGCTATTGTCGTACCTTTTCTTTTAATGCAAAATGCATTTATACATAGAGATATATCATGCTTTTTTGAGACTGTAAATCAAAACAGGCGTTAATTGATGTGGCTAATATAATTTTAAAGATTAAGCTTTATTAATGCTTTTATGTTCATTATAAAAATCTTTAAGCTCAGCTTTTCTCTCATCGGGAATAAATGTTTTTTTAATTCTTTCTATAGCGCCCTCTAAACACAGCAGTCTATGCATGCAGGCAGATTCATCCATTTGCTTTATCTTAAGCCAAGCAGCCTCAGCGCCTATAGACTTTAGCTCCTTTTCTGTATATATTCCAACATCATTAAGCTGGCGTTCAATTTCTTTGCCTATGTTTGGAAGTTTTGTAAGCTCACCCATATTATATATACCTCCGATAATTTTTATTATTTAAATATTATACTGTTGGTGTGGCTGTAAACGCAAGCGTGAATATTAAATAAGCGAGTATTGTTGATATAATAACTATTATAGAAAGACTATACTTTTTCTTCGCCTTTTCATTTTTCCCCTTTTTAAACTTAAATAGGAAATAGGCAATAGCAATTATAAT
>USGR01000250.1 GCA_900554165.1 uncultured Oscillospiraceae bacterium
GTCGATAAGCGTGTTGATATCTTCGCGGCTAAAGCTTGCGCCGTACCAGATTTTGTGTGCCGCTGCCGCCTGCCACACGAGCATTGGCATGCCGCCCATTGCCTTTTTCCCCATTTCCTTGGCGACTTTTAAAAGTTTGGTTTCGCCTGGGTTGTAGATTAAGTCGAAAACGGCGCTGCACCCCTTTATTACATCGCTTTGTACCGGCATCGCATCTATATTGGGATACATTCCAACCGGAGTAGCATTTATAATTATATTATATTCTCCCGTAAGCTGGCTGAGAAGTGAGACGGTAATATTTACTCCGTCAATTTTCTCGCTTACTTCCAAAGCAAGCTTTTTTGCGGACGCTATACTCGATTCCCTTGCCGCTATAGTTATGCAGCACCCCTTGGCGGCGCATTCGTAAAGGGCTGTCCTGGCGACGCCGCCGGCGCCTAAAATAGCCACACTGCCGGAAAGCTCAACGCCATAATGTTCAAAGGTTTTAAGAAAGCCCTCGGCGTCGGTGTTGTAGCCGGTAATTTTGCCATCGCATCTTACGCAGTTGACAGAGGAGTAAAGCGCGGCTACGCCGGAGGTGCTGTCGCACATTTTAATTATGCTGATTTTGTGAGGAATAGTGACGTTAAATCCGTTGTATGTCTTTAAAAGCTCAAACTTATTTTCCAGCTCCTCGGGACGTATTTCAAGCATATCGTATTGGGCGCTTATACCGGAAATATCAAAAAGCCGACGGTGAATAAACGGCGACATACTGTGACCAAGTGGAAAACCTATTATTGCATATTTATTTAAAGGCATAAAATCATCTCCAAAAGCAAAGAATATAAAATTATAAAACGACTAAACTAAGTGAGGCATATCGGCTAGACGCCGGACCAACACAGGCTTTTTCTAAAGACGGCTCAGCAAAAAAATATATTTTAAAGATTAAATCTTTACAAATCAGACATAAAAAATATTATTAAGGGTATTGACATTAAGTGAAAAATCTCATATTATTTATGCAAGTTAGTCGTAGAAAGATAATATCACACACCAACGGATTTGTCCACAGACGGTCCGATTATTTTAAGGGGGATATATTAAATGGTATTTGAGAAAATTAGGGAAATTCTTTGTCAGCAGCTGGATATTGAGGAAGACACTGTAACAATGGAATCATCAATAATAGATGATCTTGGCGCGGACAGTCTGGACGTTGTTGATCTGCTTATGACAATGGAAGATGAATTTGATATAGAGGTGCCGGATGAAGATGTTGAGAAAATGAAGACTGTCGGCGACCTTGTTAAGTATGTAGAGGCAAACAAATAATTGAGCTTTTGCTTTATAATACGGCGTCCGCATAGCTTGTGGACGTCTTTTTCTTTACACTCATAAAGTGGAATTTAGAGCTTTATTTGCGAATAAAAGCTTTGACAGCGAAGCCTTTGAAATGCATTTTGAAGAGTTATATAAGATTATCAGAAATTGAATATAATGGATGTAATCATTTTTAAGCCACGGTGCTTGTAGGCATTTGCAATATTTGATGTTTTTAATGCAGTAAACTACTCTAATCTGTCATAAAAATATTTTAGAATCTGTGAAATCTGATATTTAATAATTTTTTCGACATTATATAAGTCGGGTGGGATAATACCAATTAGCGAATGACATAATATGCATGCAGTTTTAGCGTACTTATTTACATCAGCATATTCAAAATTTGCACGTTTCTCAAGCGCGTGACTTGCATTTATCTATTAATTTATGCTAAAAATGGGAAGTATGTATTAGATAAGAAGTTAAGCAGAATCTCAATGAAAAAATAATGCATACTGAAAGCAGGCCTGACCAATTTATGTATGGTAATATACTCATTATAATTAATTATGAATTAATGCTGCTCGAGAGGCAAAAATACATATTGCAATAAGTTAAAATGTCGATTAATGCATTATATTGAAAAAAACAAATAATTATAATATAATAAAAATCATGTGATAAAACGCGGAACAGGAACGCGGCCTTGCGGTCATGAAAAGTATGCGGAATGTATATAATTTATTGCTTTTGTGCATACGCCTGTTTGAAAGGGGAAATATAAGTGGACGAGAAAAAGATGGTAGAAGCGATAACTCCAATGGAGGAGGACTTTGCGCAGTGGTATACCGATGTAGTAAAAAAAGCAGAGCTGGTTGACTATACCAGTGTAAAAGGATGTATGGTGATCAAACCGGCAGGTTATGCGATCTGGGAGAATATCCAGCACGAGCTGGACAGACGTTTTAAGGAGACCGGTGTGGAGAATGTATATCTTCCCATGTTCATCCCGGAAAGCCTGCTCCAGAAAGAAAAGGACCATGTGGAAGGATTCGCGCCGGAGGTTGC
>USGR01000251.1 GCA_900554165.1 uncultured Oscillospiraceae bacterium
GTATATATGCAGTATATTGTCCTATTATAAATGAATTTATTAAGCTGTGTTTTAATAGAACAGAATTTTAACATCGTTTTTTAATACCAATAAATCTCCAAGAAGTGGTTTACTATTAATCTCGCAATTACTATCAGCGCAAAAAATAATGATATCAAATTGAGTGCGACGGCACCTTTTCCGCTCCATCTTATATTGTCTTTTATATCCCTGTTTGCTAAAATTAGCCCGATAATTGAGCAACACATGACAGAAAATACCGGACAGAGTATATAGTAGATGTTGTCAGAATAGTCAAACATTAAATGATCTAATGTTAAAAGAGATATTATTGCTATAAATAAGCTCACTATTCCCAGCACAATCGGCGCAGTACTCCGCCGTGTGTCCGTTGGATATGGAATATACATCTGCGGCTGGTATGGCGCATTTTGCTGACTTACATGATTTTCCTGCGGCGCTGCCGTCACGCTGTGTGCATTCTCCTGTTCTGGTTTGCTTGCAACTTTGTCGCTAAGCCCCGCGCCGCACTTAGCGCACACAGTCTGATTATCCTCATATTCTGTTCCGCAATTATTGCATATTTTCATAACATGTACCCTCCAAATCAACAATATTTTTATTATTATACTATATATTATATTAATTTTCAATAATAAATCGCCACATATTTAATAAATATATGGCGATTATGTTATGCAAATATTCGTTTATGTTGAAAAATAAAAACCAAAAGCAGCGTTTTCTGTTCAATAATATTACAGGATTATTGCTGCTAAAGTGTGAGCTGCTCTCCCTTTTCTTCCTTATCGGGCAATGCGCCGGCCGCCGGCAGCGTTCTTGTCCTGTACCTGTGGGGATTGGCAAGCATGCCCTCGGCGTAAACTTTTACAGATGCCACTCTGTGTCCTCTCTTCTGTGTCATAACAGCAACGCCCTGCGTGTCTTTAGTGGATTTTAACGTCAGCGCACCGGTATGCACAAGCAGCATGCGCGAATTGGACGATGTCAGCAGTATTTCCGCATCCCCGTCTGGTAGGTAAACAGCGGCGGCAAGTGGTGATTTGTCGGAATACGCCTTTATAAGCTTGCGGCGGTTTGTTTTTGTTTCATAAGATTTTATGTCAACCTTTGCCACTTTTCCGTTTTCAAAAATAAACAGCATATATCCTGTATATTTGCTTATAGGAGCCATGTAAATCGCCGTTTCGCTCTCGTCCATATTGAGCTTTGATGCGACGTAATCGCCAAGCACGCTCGCTTTTGTGTCTTCAAAGTCGGCAGCAGAGGATTTATAAACCTGACACTTATTAGTAAAGAACAGCAGCTCGTCATTATTATTTGCTTCATAGCTCTGTATAATTACATCGTCTTCTTTAAGCTTTTGTGCTCCGCTCATACGCAGCGACTGCGGAGTTATCTTTTTAAAATATCCATACTTTGTAAAGAAGAGATGTACCGGATAATCCGGTGCCGCCTCCGCCTCAACGTCCGACAGCTCTTCAAAATCATAGAGTATCTGCGTCCTGCGCGGCTGGCTGTATTTCTTTATCACCTCGTTGAGTTCGCCTATTATTATGTCCTGCACACGGCCGTTGTCATCGAGTATGTCTTTCATGTCCGCTATGCTGGACTTAAGCTGCTCTGTCTCCTCCAAACGCTTTAAAATGTATTCCCTGTTTAAATGACGCAGCTTTATCTCCGCTATATACTCCGCCTGAACCTCGTCTATTCCAAAGCCTATCATGAGGTTGGGGACCACCATGTCCTCTGCTTCTGTCTCGCGCACTATTTTTATCGCCTTGTCAATATCCAGCAATATTTTTGAAAGTCCCTTTAGCAGATGCAGCTTTGCTTCCGCCTTTTCAAGGTCATATTTTACGCGGCGGCGCACGCAGTCGGTGCGGAATATCAGCCATTCGTCAAGCAGCTCCCTAACGCCCATAACCCTCGGATATCCCGCTATGAGCACATTGAAGTTGCAGGCAAAGCTGTCTTCCAGCGTCGTCATTTTGAAAAGCTTCTGCATTAGCCTGTCCGGGTCGGTGCCGCGCTTTAAGTCTATTGTTATTTTAAGGCCCTTAAGCCCCGTTTCATCGCGTATATCACTTATTTCCGGCAATTTTTTCGCCTTTGCAAGCTCTATTACCTTTTCCTTTATCGCCTCTACTGTTGTTGTCGGCGGAATTTCAGTTACATCTATGCAGTTGTTCTTTGCATCATAGCTGTAAACCGAGCGCACCTTAAAACTGCCACGGCCGGTATCATATATGCTTTGCATAGAATTTTTATCGTAAAGTATAATTCCGCCGCCGGGGAAATCCGGCGCCAAAAGAGTTGACATAATGTCATGACGGCCGCTCTTAATATACTTTATTGC
>USGR01000252.1 GCA_900554165.1 uncultured Oscillospiraceae bacterium
TCGTTAAACAGCTTTATAAATAAAGGTACAAGTTCATTTTTAAAAGCCGGTATCATTAATGTTTGACCGATTATTCTGGTATGTCAACTTTGCTAGGATATACTTCCTATTATATAATTTATCAGCATGAGCAGGCCGTATATTACCGGCTGATGCAGTATATAGATTAAAAGCGAATGCCGTCCAATCATGTGCAGCGGCGGCACGTGCCTTTTATAGAAAAACTCCGGCAGCTTGGGCGATGCAAAATATTTGCCTAAAAACGTCCCTGCAAAAAATATAAATATCCATGGTAAAATTGGGAAATAGTCTGATGCGTAAAGCCTTGTTTCGCCTATCCCGAATGGCAGCGCAAGAAGTTCTGGTGTATTCCTATCAAACGTAATGCTTATAGGACCAATGCCTATTTGGCCTCTTTGTATATTCCAAAGCAAAACAGTCAGCACAACACAGACTACTATGCCTGCTATTGGATGTATTTTGTCAAGCAGAGGATGCAAAATGGCAAATATGAATACTGACACTGCAAGCAGATGCAGTATGCCAAAATATATTGGTTCTACAATATTAAACTTTGAAAGTACTAATGTTGCAATAGTCACGGCCAATGCCGCTGCCGCTATTATGCCCGACCGCTTCAAATTTGATTTTGACAGCCTGCAGCATATTCCGCATATTGCTATAAACACTCCGGCGAAAATTGGCTGTGCAGGCAAAAAGAAATTGTAAAGATTATATCCTATCTGGAAATTAAATATATATGCCAAATCAAAAAACATGTGGAAGAAAACCATGCATACTATGCATAGGCCCCTTGCTTCATCTAAAAATATTATTCTGCGCCTCTCTACTGTATCTGACGCCAAGTTGTTCACACCCATCTTCGTTTTCAAACATCCATTGTTTTTATTTTATATATATTATTTTATCATAGTTACAACTATTTTAAAATTATTACTTTTTTATAATTTTTATATAATCTTATTAGATTGAAATGATTATATTTGTGTGATATTATATATAAAATGCTTTTTACAAAAAAGGAGGGGATTATTTGTCTGCGGTTCTTAAAATTAATAATCTTTACAAAAAGATTGGGAAAAGACAAATAATACAAAATTTATCCATTGAAGCAAACGGTGGAGAAGTTTTCGGCTTTCTCGGTCCCAACGGCGCCGGTAAAACTACTACTATAAAAATGATTGCAGGTCTTTATCACATAACCTCCGGGAGTATTGAAATATGCGGATATTCCGTGAAAGACAGATTTGAAAAGGCTATTGCCAATGTAGGCGCCATTATTGAAGAGCCAAAAATGTACAATTATATGACAGGGCTGGATAATCTCAAATATTACGCCAGCATGTATAAAGGAATATCCGAAAAGAAGATAAATGACATGGTGGCACAATTCGGCATGCAGGAGCGAATAAATACCAAGGTTAAAACATACTCGCTCGGCATGCGCCAGCGCCTTGGACTTATACAGGCGATGCTGCACGACCCAAAGCTGCTTATTCTCGATGAACCGACTAATGGACTCGACCCAAAAGGTATACACGAGCTGCGCGAATTTTTGAAGTATGCCGCACACCAGTGCGGAGTATGTGTATTTGTATCAAGCCATCTGCTCTCTGAAATGCAGATGCTCTGTGACAGAGTAGGCATTATTGACCAGGGCAGGCTTATTAAGGTTATGAGTATATCTGAAATAAACGGGCTGACAATAGGAAATTCAGAAGTAGTAATAAACGTTGACCGACCCGACTTTGCTGCCCAAATACTTGCTCAAAACGGCTGGCAGAATATCCGCATAGGACAGGGTACTGTCTCTGCCGCGGTAAATCATGAGCAGGTGCCGCATGTAATTTCATTACTTGTCGGCAACGGAGTACTGATTTACGGCGTTTCACAGCAAAATTCCAATTCTCTTGAATCGTTCTATATGCAGCTGACAGGGGGTAGTAAAATTGAGTAGATTTTTACATCTGGTCGCCGGCGAAACTAAAAAAATTTGGAGGCAAAAGGCGGCTGTTGTACTGCTTATTATATTTTTAGCGCTCAACGCCATTTTGGCCGCGCTGCTCATCTTTTCCGATGTAGATATGAAAAGCGCTATATTAGAGGGGTTCGGCAGCGATTTCAGTCTGCAAACTCATGCACAAAAATATTCTGAGGAAAACGAGCAGATGCCTTATTATATTACATACGATGAACACGGAAATATTCAATATAATTATTATACCGATTATTATCGTCCTCAGCCTATTTCTGCCGAGGAAAGAATAAACAGCTATAAAGAGCAGCTTAACGACCCGGAAATTTCCAATATTGAAAAAAACTTTATAATGATGCAAATTG
>USGR01000253.1 GCA_900554165.1 uncultured Oscillospiraceae bacterium
GCGTGTAGTATCGGCAGGCAGTGAAAAGGCGGGCAATGTTTCCGTTGAGCTTTGCGGCGGCACACATGTGACGAATACGTCAAATGTGGGACTGTTTAAGATTGTATCGGAAAGCTCTGTGGCTTCGGGAGTACGGCGTATAATCGCGGTGACAGGCAGTGGAGTGATAAATCTTCTGAATAGTTATAAATCGGCGGCGGAAAATGCGGCTGATATACTAAAAGCGGCCGGTATTGACGACCTTGAACGCAGAGCGTCGCAGGTAATGTCTGAGATGAAAGAGCAGGAACGGGAGATAGAAAAGCTGCGTGCGCAGATAGCGTCATCTCAGGCCGACGACATAATAAAATCGGCAAAGGACATTGGCGGTTTTAAGTTTATTGCATCGGCTGTTTCCGACATAACTCCTGACGCAGCGCGCTCAATGTGTGATAAAATAAAGTCTGACTATAAAAATTCCGTAGTGATAATTGCCTCAGTATCCGGCGGCAAAGTAACGTTTGCGGCTGCCTGCGGCAAGGAAGCGGTAGAAATGGGTGCGCACGCCGGAAACATTGTGAAAAAAGCGGCAATGGCGGCCGGCGGCAACGGCGGCGGCAGGCCAGACAGCGCAATGGCCGGAGGAAAGGATGCCTCCAAGGTGCAGCAGGCGCTTATAGCGGCAGAGGAGGCGCTCAGAGAGACGTCAAAGGCTTAGATGCGGCAAAGGCTTCTGCAAAAGTAGTGTGAATCTGTTTATGGATTGGCTTTAATAAGCTAAAAAAGGAAATTTATGGTTTCGTTGAGTGAGTATTTGGAAAACCCATGCGGGACACTTTCCGTTCCGTACTGGAAAGCAAAGAGCATAATAATACCGAAAGATATACGAATAGTTCATGAAAATGCTTTTTCATCAGATTTACTTGACAAATATGATGATACTGTGTACTTTAGGCTGCTCCATGATTTCAGGGATATTTCTTTTTCAGAATCGCCAAATTTCTTAATTAGAACTGCCGACATAAAGGATATTGACGAAATGGTCGCTATTATTAATGCGTCCTATTATGACCTGCATGTAGACAGTGAACAGCTTAAGGCATATACGAAAACTATCGTTTATGACCAAAGGCTCTGGGTTTTTGCTGTTGATAAGGACAGCGATAAAAGAATAGGCTGCGGTATAGCAGATTTTGATGCACAAGCAAAAGAGCTCAGCCTTGAGTGGATACAAGTGCTTCCGACTTGGAGAAGAAAAGGTGCAGGAAAGGCTATAGTTAACGGCCTGCTAATGAGGAGGCCGGAATCAGCACGTTTTGCCACTGTATCGGGAAAAGTCAATAATAGCACTTGTCCTGAAAAATTATATCGCAAATGTGGATTTAATGGACATGACTACTGGCACATATTAAAACAAAAGGACGCGGAATAACAATTATATATTATTCATAGCCAAAATTGTGTAAAGGCTATAGACATACAGAGGTATGTCAATATAATTTTTAAAGGAGTGTCGGATATGGGCTGCATTTTCTGTAAAATAATAGACGGCGAGATACCGTCGACAAAGTATTATGAGGATGATTTGGTAATAGCCATAAAGGATGTAAATCCGCAAACACCTTTTCACGCGCTGATAATGCCGAAACAGCATATAGAATGTGCGCTGGAGATAGATGAAAGCAATTCATCGCTTATAGCGCATGTCTTTGAAGTAGCGGCCAAAATCGCAAAGGAGAACGGCCTTGACGGCGGCTTCAGGATAATAAACAACTGCGGAGAGGACGCTGGTCAGACGGTAAAGCATATACATTTTCATCTTCTTGGCGGCATAAAAATGTCTGAGAAGATAATTTAGGGGGATATGTATGAAAGACAAGACATACAGCATGGAAATAGCAGGGCTTAAAAGGGAGCTGCCGCTCTGCAGCATTAATGATAAGATAGACATAGCCGCATTTATAATATTTGGCGATGTGGAGCTTACGATAGCAGCTTCGGCGGAGCTCTTAAAAAAAGCACCGGACTTTGATGTAATAATAACGCCGGAGGCTAAAAGCATACCGCTCGCCTATGAGATGTCGAGGCAGTCGGGCAAGCCGTATGTGGTGGCCCGCAAAAAGGTAAAGCTGTATATGCGCAATCCGGTTGGAGTAAATGTGAAGTCGATAACAACTGAGGGCGTACAGAAGCTTTATATAAGCGAAGCGGAAGCAAATATGATGGAAGGTCGCCGAGTACTTGTTGTAGACGACGTCATAAGCACGGGGGAATCGCTTGAAGCGGTGCGTCAGCTTGTAAAGCTCGCCGGAGGAGATATTGTTGCATCCTGCTCCGTACTGGCGGAGGGCGACGCTGCAAACA
>USGR01000254.1 GCA_900554165.1 uncultured Oscillospiraceae bacterium
ATTTATATTAATAGGCAAGATATAAACCTTTTTTACATTGATGCTCTTTTAGAGAAAATTTTATCTGTGAAAAAGTATATAAATTCGACATTATAGTAAAGCCTTGCAGGACGGTAGTCAGCCGTCCTGATTTTGTTGTTTAGGGAAAGCTCATAATTTGCTGCGCGCAAATATTACAACCTTTGGCGGATTGCTGCTGCATAATCGTAAGAGCTGAGCAAAACAAATATAACTGTCACATAATTGGCTAATTGTCATATTATGTATTTAGATTTATCTAAGTGTTGGCAGAAATATATCGTATAAAAATTACTGTTTATAGTAAGCTTGCATATCATATGCAAAATAAGCGGAGAAACCGCCAGTGTCTTATGTTTTATAGAGAATATCATTTTTATAAAAGCGCTCATGTGGTACAGGATTTACTAAAGCAGAGCGTTTTTATATAAAAGTAGATAGTTTTATTCTGATAATATTTTCATACATAGCTCTGTCAAAAATGCATGTCCTTACATATTATAGCTATGTGAGGTGAATATTGATGAATAATCCACTCATTATGGTCGGCTCTGTTACCTATGCGATAAAGGGAAGAGACTTACTTCGCAGGATGGGCTACAGAGCAAATATGGAGAGAACTCCGGCAAGTCTAAATAGAGTTGGCTGCGGTTACAGCATAACGGTCGAAGATTTGGACGCTGTTAAAGCGGCAAGAATCCTTGGAGAGAATAATATAAAAGTTTATGGTATAAGCGATGGTGATACGCTTTGATATATTTGGACAATTCCGCCACAACCCTTATAAAACCTCACTGCGTTCGCAGAGCTTTTAGCAAAGCTTTATCTGATTACAGTGCAAATCCCGGTCGCAGCGGGCACAGTCTGTCGGTTCGAACTGCCGAGGCGATATATTCTGCCCGCGAAAAAATATGTGGATTTTTCGGCGCAGATGATCCTGCGAAGGTAGCCTTTACAATGAATTGTACGCAGGCTCTCAACATGGTTATAAAAGGCGTTTTGCTGCCAGGTGACCATTGTATTGTCTCGTCTATGGAGCACAATGCTGTAATGCGGCCGGTGTATGCATTGTCAAAGATAGGCGTTGAATATGACGAGGCGCATGTCGTGCCAGGAAATGATTTTGAAACAGTAAGCGCTTTTGAAAGCCTTATAAAGCCTAATACTAAACTTATCGTTTGTACTCATGCGTCAAACGTATGGGGAGTACGCATGCCAATAGAAAAGATAGGAAAGATGTGTCATAGCCGCGGCATATTATTTGCCGTGGACGCCGCTCAGTCGGCCGGCGTGCTGCCCATTGATATGCACAGTATGAATATCGACTTTTTATGCATCGCTCCGCATAAGGGCTTATACTCGCCGGCGGGGCTCGGAATAATGATAGCCAACTGTGATATAAAACTTTCGACAATAATCGAGGGAGGAACTGGGACTTTCTCGTCAAGCCTTGAGCAGCCTGCTGACATGCCTGAGCGCCTTGAAAGCGGAACAATTAATACTCCTGGCATTATTGCCTGTGCGGCAGGTATAGATTTTGTTGCGTCTAAGACGCTTAGCAAAATTCATTCATATGAAATGGAGCTTATACAGCGGCTTTATGTGGAATTGGGAAATATTGAAAGAGTAGAGCTTTATACTGAATATCCGACAGAGAGAAATAATGTTGCGGTGCTTAGCTTTAATATAAAAGAAATGCCCAGCGAAAGCGCTGCGGAATATTTATCTGAGGCAGGATTTGCCGTAAGAGCAGGGCTCCACTGCGCGCCGGCCGCGCATAGGTTTATGGGAACAGATGAATTCGGTGCTATTCGTGCAAGCGTTTCAATATATAACAATATATCCGAAATTATGCAGTTTGCACGGAAAATTGAAGAACTTTCCGTCAAATCAACCGCAATATAAAAAAGTATAATATCCCGCAGTAAAAGGCAGCGGGATATTATTTTGTTTTTGCCAGAAATATCTTGCATATAACGCCAGATATGTTAGAATATAATATAAAGGCTTAGCGTTTGGAGCGTTTATATGTCAGTATTTACCAGTATAATGAATGAAATATTAAATATGTTTAAGTCATTCAGCTTTTCTAATCTGCTGGATATACTTATTGTTGCTTTTATAATATATAAAGCCATACAATTTATAAGAGAAACTAAGGCGGGGCAGCTTTTTAAAAGCCTGCTCATATTGATTGCTGTTTATCTTATTGCGCTATGGCTTGATTTGTTTATGCTTCGTACGCTTATGCAGTATGTCTTCCAAATTGGACTTATTGCTATAGTAATAGTA
>USGR01000255.1 GCA_900554165.1 uncultured Oscillospiraceae bacterium
GGATATAACGGATAAATGGCTGGAAAGCCGCATAAACCGCTTTGTCGAGATAACTCATAAAGCTTATGAGGAGTATGACACTCCGGATGTTATACGCGAGTTTGAGCAGTGTGTAGACGACGTATCCAACTGGTATATACGCATAAACCGCCGTCGTTTCTGGAAGTCGGAGATGGACACTGACAAGCTTTCGGCTTACAAGTCGCTTTTCTCGGCTCTTAAGATAATGACGCAGGTAATGGCGCCTATTACTCCGTTTATGTGCGAGTTTATATGGCTCAACTGCATTTCAAAATATGATAAAAATGTTGAGGAATCAGTTCATCTTTCATCATTCCCGACGGCCGGCAGCATAGATGAGGACTGCATGGCAAAAGCTGATACCGTAAGGAAAATTATAGCGTTGGCGCTTAAGCTTCGCAATGAAAAGCAGATAAAGGTAAAGCAGCCGCTCTCTGTTATGTATCTTGCCGGCGTAGATGAGAGTGCTTATGGTGATTATATTGATACTATTAAAGATGAGCTTAATATAAAGAAAATTGAAAAGCTCGATAATTTTGACAGCTTAAGAGATTATTATCTCACTCTTAACTTCAAGCAGGCAGGTGCAGCGCTGAAAGGTGACGTCAACAAGGTGAAAAATTTACTTTCTGATGTTGCCGATGATGAGATGTCTAAGCTTGCCGCGGCTGTAAAAAATGGCGAGAGCATAACAATACCGGGCTATGATGCGGAACTTAAGGCAGACTTATTTACAGTTAACGCAAAATCTAAGGCGCATATAGCGGAAATTGACGATACCATCTCGGTAGCATTGGACACCACTATAACTGACGAGCTTAAGAGAGAGGGAGTTTACAGGGAAATCCTGCGTCAGTGCCAGGTAATACGCAAGGAGGCGGGCTTTAACGTTTCCGACAGGGTAAGATTGTCGATAACATCCGGCAGCGGCTTTATAAACGAGGTTGTGTCGCAGTATAAGGATAGTCTTATGTCTGAGACACTGTCGTCGCTCGGCAATGTGCCGGCCGGCTCTTTTGAAAAAGAGTTTGATATAGACGGCGACACAGTAAAGGTAGCCATATCAGCTGAGTAAATTTCTGACAACTTAATTTATAATGATAGACAGTCGCATAGAAATGTGCGGCTGTCTTTTTTGCACACAAAGATAGTTGATGTTAGAAAAAGTAGTCGCTTATTTACAAAGTTATTTCCATATAGAGAAATCTCTACGAAAGCTTTGTCAATTGGAATATGTATGTAATACGGCTTTTAGGCTTTTTGCTCTCATATACCATCAAATTTTTATATTTTTCAAAGAGAGTCAGCCCAAATAAAATATACGCATGTTTCTCTTTAGAAAAAATTAAGAAAAAATTGTATAAAAACAAAAGGTATTTATTGTAATATATGCTGCATGCATAGCATAACTTTTTTTAATGGAGAAAGTTGGTACAAGGTACAAGGTTAAAATCTATTTACGTTTTGACGAAATAAAGGTAATATCTGCATATTGCTGCGGTTTGTGTTGTAATTAATTGAATTTCGTAATATAATAATGGCAGAGGAGTGGTGTAATGAAGGCAGAGAGAACAAGAGACGATATTACATATAAAATTCCTGAAAGCGAAGAAAAAGAATTTGACGTAAGCAGCTTGGTAACTGAAGAGCCGGATATTGAGAACACTGATATTGAAGATATCAAAAGCGTCGATACTGCTGCTCCTAAAAACAAGCTTGAGCATCTTAGCGAAGAAATTATTGACTTTGAAAAAGATACGCGAATTCTGCTCAATGATTATTATGCTGAGCTTATAGACAAAACGGAGAAAAATGAAGAGACCGGCGAATTATATGACAACATAGAAAGAGAAATAAAATCGCTAAAAAACACGGCATCTAATTTAAGCAGGGCGCGAAAAAGAGTATCCATAATGGCGGATGAGCTAAGCACCAGCTTTAACGATGTGAAAAAGGGACGAAGACTGGTAATAGCTCCGCCGGCGAATATTGAGATTGATTATAAAGAAGAAAAAGCAAAACATTTTGCACAGGGAATAAATTTCTACAAGCTATTTCTTATCTGCTTTATAGGCAGCTTTGCAGGCGTTATAGTAGAGCTTTTATGGTGTCTTATAAGAAACGGATATGTAGAAAGCCGTTCAGGTCTTGTATATGGGCCTTTTAACCTGCTTTACGGTGCCGGCGCAGTAGCGCTTACTCTTGCGCTTTATAAATATCGCAACCGCAACTCGACAATATCATTTTTCGGCGGAATGATTGTCGGCAGCGTGCTGGAG
>USGR01000256.1 GCA_900554165.1 uncultured Oscillospiraceae bacterium
ACTTTCATATCTCGGCTGCCACGACGCTGAGGACGCTATGCAGGACACTTATATAGCTTTGTATAAGTCCGCAGACAGATATAAGCCGGGCAGCCCGATGTCATGGATTTTTGGCATAGCAAAAAATACTGCACTTATGAAATTACGCCAAAATAAGTATGACACAACCCTTTCCGAAGAAGAATGGAGCAGAATAGAATCAGGTTCTGCAGAGCTAACAGCCGAGGATAAGCAAGTGCTGAGACAGCTTATGCTGAGTCTGTCAAACGAGGAGCAGAGAATAATTCTGCTGCACATTTCGGCGGGAATGAAATTTCGGGAAGTAAGCGAGCTGCTTTGCCTGCCCTTGCCAACGGTTCTGTCAAAGTATAACAGGGCCCTGAAAAAAATGAAAAAAGCACTGAAGGAGGAATCTGAGCATGGACAACAAAACGCTTGAAAACAAAATAAAGACTGCTGTAGACCATGTTCTTGTGCCGGACAACGGCGGGCTTGACAGGATTCTTTCGGCGTGCGGGCGGGAGGATTGCAGTAATATGGACAATGTAACACAATTTGAAAATGTAAAAGCAAAGAAAAAGAATTGGATAAAATGGGTATCGGCGGCAGCGGCAGTAGCTGTGGTAGCGGCTTTCTCATCATTTGGCGCAGTATATTATACAAACAATATTGCGGTTAATTCAGGAATAGTGCTTGATGTAAACCCAAGTATAGAGATTAAGCTGAACGCAAAGGAAAAGGTGTTAGATGTAGTAGCTGGCAATGCCGATGCGGAAAAAATCCTCGACGGTATGGAGCTTAAGGGAACAGATTTAAACGTAACGGTAAACGCATTGCTGGGATCTATGTGCAAATACGGCTATATCGATAGTGCGTCAAATTCTATATTAGTAACAGTAGAGGACGACGACGCGGCGCACGGCGCACAAATGCAGCAGAGGATAGTAGATGAAATAAACCGCATTTTATCTTCGCAGTCGATAGACGGCGCTGTACTCAGCCAGAATATACAAACGTCAAATACAGATGCCGCTGTAACTGAAATTGCAAATAAATATGGCATATCGCTTGGCAAGGCGTCACTTGTGCATACGCTAATTACAACCAATCCGCTTTTGCCGGAAAGCGAACTTGCCGGCCTTTCTATAAACGAGCTTAATCTGCTGCTTGAATCTCAGGGCAGTGCGGCGCAGGGCGGAATAGCTGCTGTTGGAAATGCAAGCGAGCAGGCGTATATAGGCTCTGAAAGGGCAAAAGAAATAGCTCTTGCGGATGCCGGACGCAGCGCAGAGAATGTTACATTTAAAGAAGTTAAGATGGATTATGACGACGGCATGGTAGAATATGATGTTGAGTTTTGCGCGTCAGGAACAGAATATGAATACAGCATAAACGCATTAACGGGCGACATTATTAGCCGTGATACAGAGCCGTGTGAATCGCAAGGACATTCTCATGGCAACGGCTCTTCAAATAATCAGAACGGCTCTGGCGGGCAGAACGGACAAAACAATTCCAACGGGCAGAATGGCTCGAATGGGCAAAACGGTCAAGGCGGAGGTTTTGGTAATCAGAACGGACAGGGAAATTCCGGAAATTCGGCACAAAGCGGCGGCATAGGAATAGAAGCAGCGCGTCAAGCGGCGTATTCACATGCAGGAGTGGCATCCGATGAAGTAATTCTTACAAAGTCGGAAGTCGATTTTGACGACGGATGCAAAGAGTATGAAATAGAGTTTTATTATAACGGTGTAGAATATGACTATGTGGTAGCCGCCGACGGCTCAATTATCTCATATGAGCGCGAGAGTAAAAATAATAATGTAGCCAATGGCAATCAGAATGTTGCATCAAGTCAGGCACAATCAGGCGATATTGGCATTCAGGCAGCACGTCAGGCAGCATTTTCGCATGCCGGAGTATCGGAAAGTAGTGCTTATGATATAAAAGCTGAAGCCGATTATGACGACGGCCGCAAGGAATATGAAATAGAGTTTAAAGCTGCTGGATACGAATATGACTATGTTATTGCTTGCAACGGCACAATTATTTCGTATGACCGCGAAAGAGATGATTAAATAATTCTATATAATTAAACAAATATTTTAAACGGATATTTTCTGCTGAATATACGCAGAGCAATATCCGTTTATTGCTTTTTTAACTTATAATTTAATTAATGCTTTGATTAAAAGTATTAACAGTTATTTTATAACCTTGGCCGATAGCAGTTTAAAAGATGTCAGAGTTTTCAGTTCAGCATAAAAATTTATAAAATTGCTGGATAAATC
>USGR01000257.1 GCA_900554165.1 uncultured Oscillospiraceae bacterium
GAGCTATTGTCGTGCCCTTAAGGCTTATTCCGCCCAGTCTGCTCAGCGGATAAAACTCGCTGTATTCCCTGCCAAAGCCATATGAGCCGGAAGCCGTTATAACCGGATTTTTAAATTCCACACCTGCTATTTTTACTGACAGCCTGTTCATTACCACACCACCTTTGAAGCATTAAACACCGGACCGTGCGTGCATACCTTTAAGTATGTCTCCTCACCGGCAAGCTTTATTTTGCAGGCACACGCAAGGCATGCGCCGATGCCGCAGCCCATGCGCTGTTCAAGAGACACGAAAGTAGTTATGCCATGTTTTTCTCCCACAGCCGCCACCGCTTTAAGCATGGGTGTGGGACCACAGGCTATGATTACGTCTATTCCGCCTTTGGCTATTTCTGATTCAAGAGGAACAGTTACAAGCCCGTGCTCGCCGTAGCTGCCGTCGTCGGTAGTTACTACCGTGTCGCATACAGCTTTATAGTCCTCTTCCAATATAACGGCGGATTTATTCCTAAATCCCAGCACCGCGGTGCAGGAACGCTCGCTGTTGTCGGCAAGGTACTGCTTTGCCGCGCCCAGCAGTGGAGGTGTTCCTATTCCTCCCCCGACTACCGCCATCCTGCGCGATTTTGCGGGTATGGTAAAGCCGTTTCCCAGAGGACCCAGCAGATTTATAATTTCACTTTCGCATAGGCGCGACATCCATTCAGTCCCCTCGCCGCGCACCTGATACACCATGCGGATATTTCCGCTGTCTTTATCTATTTCACATATCGAAATTGGCCGACGCAGCGGCTTATCAGAGCAAAGTATATTTATAAACTGTCCCGGACGCGCTTTCTCAGCTATAGACGGACAATTTACCAGCATATCGTAAAAGCCGGACTGTATTTCGCTGTTTTTAATTATTTTAAAATCGTCCTGGATATATTTCATTCGCATTTCCTCCATTTGTAATATATGTAAGCACTTAAGCCACGTCTTTATACCAAGCGTCTATTTACCGCCATATAAATATCTATTCATATTTAAAGCTTCAAAATTTAAAACATATTCAGCACAAAAATGATGCGGGGCGAAAGCGTCAAATGAATATAGTTAAAAAGGCGCGGAATATTAGGCTTTTGATTAATATAAGCGGAGCAATAATAAGCTTTTGCTGTTATGCTAAATTTTGCCATATACTCTATAAGCTGTATTTTGCCATGCCAATATAGAAGGTAATGAGGTATACGCTTCTATATAGATTTTGATTGACTTGCTTATCGGCAAAAACTATATTCATCCCGACAATCTTTGCAATAATCTGCGGATTTTGCCGCATTCTAAGCGGATATGTCGGCATGCTTTATTTATAACAAAAGTGCCTTAAATGTCCGCGGCCGCTATTTTAACGCAGCAGATTAGCAGGAGTTATTTTAAGTTAATCAGAGAAGTAATCTCGTCACGCATGCGTATTGCCTCGGCTCTTGCGGCCTGGGCAAACTCTTCCTCTGGCAGTCCCTGCTTTTTATATGCATACATAATGCCTCTTGATGAATTGACAATGGCACCAAGTCCGTTTTCGTCAAAGCCGCCGGCAACGTCGGCAGCGCCGCCGCCCTGCGCGCCGTAGCCCGGCACAAGGAAGAAAGTATGCGGCAGTCTTTTGCGCATGTCGCTGAGCTGCTGCGGATATGTCGCGCCTACTACTGCGCCTATATGCGAGTATCCATACTCACTGTCTGTGCCCTCTCCCCAAGTTTCGCATAAGTCGCCCATGGTTTCATATATCGTTCTGCCCGACGCGTCGATGTCCTGAAGCTCGCCGGAAGATTTGTTGGAGGTTTTGCACAGGACGAATATTCCCTTATCCTGAGCTTTGCATATCTCGCTCAGCGGAGCTATCGCGTCGCTGCCAAGATATGCGTTTACTGTAAGCGCATCCGCCCCAAAAGCGGTATGCTCCGTTCTGCCTATTTTTGTCGTGCCCAAATGGCCCTTTGCATACGCATCCATAGTGCTGCCTATGTCTCCGCGCTTGGCGTCGGTTATTACAAACATGCCAAGACTTTTAGCATAATCTATCGTATATTTAAGCGCTCTTACGCCATGCCAGCCGTACATCTCATAAAATGCCGCCTGCGGCTTTATTGCCGGTACTATGTCATAAAGCGCGTCGATAAGCGCGGTATTGAAAGCTATAAGCATCTGCTCCGCCGCTTCGAACGTCTCGCCGCACTCTCTTATCGCCGACTCCCTTATAAATGAGGGTATCTGCATTATGTCCGGGTCCAGCCCGGCCACCGAC
>USGR01000258.1 GCA_900554165.1 uncultured Oscillospiraceae bacterium
GCTCCCGCTCCATGATAAGCTACAAGCATTCCTGCAATATTTATTCCGTTTAAATATTCCGTTAGCTCCTGAATATTGTCAAAAAAGCAAGGCGATTCAATTATAACAGCTTTGCCGTTTTTTTCAATAATAAAGACCTCATCGTTAATAAAGTCGTTGGTCTTGTATGCATGCAGCTTTACTGCGCCAAAATCATAAATATTCATTTCTCCTTTTTCGAGTTTGACTGTTTTAAATGTATTTTTCAGCATATAAAAGTACCTCCGTTTAAATTTATCTTTTTAAATTATTCACTTACAACGCTTATTCTTTTTTGTATGTTTTCTCCATTTACTGCTTCATCAATCATAGCAATGGCATAATCTGCATAGCTAATAATGCTTTCACCCTTTGAATTCAGAGTTAATTCTTCACCTCCGAGGATATAGCTTCCTGTGCGACTGCCGTCTGCACGGAAATCCGCTGCAGGGCTTAAGTAAGTCCATTTTACATCGTTTCTTTGGCGGAGCTCGCCTAAAGCCTTAGCCATTGCTGAGGCAAGCGGCTTAAAAGCGTCGGGAAATTCTGCACCATCGGATAAACAGGCGGTGTGTTCCGAATTTGTGTACAGACTGCCGGCACCACCTACAACGAGCAGCCGTACATCTGTTCCAGAAAGAATATCGCACAGATGCTTAAGTGAAGTGCTGTGCTGCGAAAGACTGTCTGGCGTCCATGCGCCAAAGGCATCGATTACCACATCAAAGTCTTTCAGGTCGGCAGTGCGTAGATTAAACAAATCCTTTATTATCACGTTTGATGTTGCCGTCTGGTTATTTTCGCGTACAACGGCGGTCACATCCAGGCCTCTGTCTACGGCTTCCTTGACAATGAGTTTACCGGCTTTTCCATTTGCACAAACAACTGCTATTTTCATTTTTATTTCCTCCTAAATATCGATTGCTTTTGTTTTGGTAAAGCTTGGAGCGGCCGTTCTCCTGAGCTCTTGACCTTATTATATGCACATAAGTTTCTAATGTAAAGTAAGCACTTTTTTGTATTGTAGTTACCAAAAAGAAACTATTGAATGGTTACCAGTAGGAAACGATTGTATATTTATGCGGAATATAAGATTTTTTAACAGAAAAAATTTCTTAAAAAATTGATTAAAAATAGGGTGTATGGTATAATTAATATGTTAATTTCAAAAAGAAACTATTGCGCATGGAGGACATTGATGTGGCAGAAGAGAAATTGGTAAAGAAATTGCCGGCATGTCCGGTAGAAACAACATTAACCTTAATAGGGGACAAATGGAAAGTACTGATTCTGCGCGATTTATTTTCTGGAAAGAAGCGGTTTGGAGAGCTGAAGAAATCAGTAGGCGGCGTGTCGCAGAAAGTACTGACTGCACAGCTTCGTGATATGGAGAAAAACGGTCTTGTTAATAGAAAAGTGTATGCAGAAGTCCCGCCGAGAGTAGAGTATTCACTTTCAGAGCTTGGGCAAAGTTTGAAGCCGGTTGTTGATGCGATGAAGAACTGGGGAGAGGAATATAAGGCGTCACTGAAATAGCGGGACACGTTAAAATGTAATTATTAAGCGGCAATGAAGAATTAGGCGTGTCGGCATAGGCTTATGAAAACTTCTGCTGCCATCAATATTTGCTGTGGCAATGCATAACCTATTAGCGTGTTGCTTTATAAAGTGCATATATTGGTTTTAGTTTTTACCAACGTGCCATTTAGAAAATAGGAACAGTTTATTTGCTTAAAAAACAATTGTTATACAGGTTATGCATTTTTAACTTTCTATATCGGATACGGGAGAACCGCGTTTTAAGACAGCAGTCGAAAATATTATCAAATAAGATTTTTTAGGAGTACAAGGACGGCCTGGCCGTTTAAGAATAATAGATTCAATGCCCAACCTTTGTTAAACGTATAAAAGCAAAATTTAAATCAGCAAGTTTTTTATTTCATAAGCGTTTCCGATTGAGGAAATGGCATAAATCCTTGACTTTTTCTCCCTATTACATTGCAGGCCTATTGAGATGAAGTAGACAACAAAAAACAGCAGATATCCTACAAATGGATACCTGCTGTTTTTTGTTTATAAGCATATAACCTTTATATACTTTTTAAAATAAATTTCGCAATTCATGCTATCTGGCAAAACCGTTTTATAACATCCAATTTCCACCGCTGTGAAATTTTCCAAATGCCTAAATTGGCATAGAAAAGTTTTTATGACTAATAAAATTAAAGAGAAATTTTTGAAGCGATAAAGTCAGCAAGAGCGTCAATGC
>USGR01000259.1 GCA_900554165.1 uncultured Oscillospiraceae bacterium
TTTTTGCATACAGTGAGAAAACATCACCATATTCCTTTTCAAACATTTTGTGCTCTAAAAAGTGCGCTATGCCTTCAGGGACTTCGGTAAATTCCGGCTCGCCTTTTATGCGGAATTTATTGTCCACCGAGCCGTATTTTGTGCCAAAGCAGGCATATACGGATGAATATTCAGGCTTTTCGCATATATATACATTGCATCCGGATGGGTGATGATACATCACAAATTGCTCGTTTATCTTTTTATTTTCAAATATTTGCTTTTCTGCATTATTCATCGCTGTTACCTCCGTTTGGCGCAAGCAGATAAGTGGTGTCCAAGTTAAAATGCTTTGATACTTCTATTATCTGCTGCTTAGTGACATTGCCCACCATCTCGGCAAACTGCTGGGGAGATACAATATCGCCGTCAAGGCTGCGCTGACTGTACCATGCATCCAGTGCATACTGCGAATCGTTTACAGATTTTGCGCTGTCGGTAAGGGCGGCCTTTGAAGCGCTGAGTTCGTCGTCTAAAACGTTGCCGCTCTTTATTTCGTCGAGCTGTTTTATAATCTCGGACCTTGCCTGCTCAGCCTTTTCCTCCTGTATACCTGAATCGACTAAAATTATGCCGTTGCTGCGGTTATATCGTGCCGCGCAGTAATAGCACAGGCTGAGCTTTTCACGAACATTTTGAAAAAGCTTTGAATGGGGGCTTCCTCCGTATAAGTCGCAGAAAACGACCGCCGGCATGTAAAGCTCAGATTTGCAGGTTATATCAGACTTAAAGCCCATTACCAGCTTGCTTTGCGTAACCGCCATGCGCTCCGTCACGCTTTTGCCGCTTATTTCAGGGCTGACCGACTGGTCGACGGCAGCAAGCGGCCGCCTTTCAATAGATGAAATGGCTTTTTTAAAAGCGTCATATACTGGTACGGGGTCGCCCTGGCCTATAAAGTTGATGTTTATTATTGCGGTTTTAAGCAGCTCCTCCCATGCTAAATAAAGCTCGCCGGAGGTAAGTCCCTGCGCCATGGCGCGCGGCCCGTATTTGGAAATGCCGAACGGCTCCGTTTCGCACATGATATTTTCCGCGCGGGAGATGGCGTAACGCCGCTTTTCATTTATTTCACCGTCAATTCTCTCCAAAAACAGACGCTTTTCGCTTTCAAAAAGCTTTTCATTAAATCTTGCGCCGTCAAGCAGAGGATTAAACAGCATGCTTATAAGCAGCTTGGCACATTCTCCAGCCACCGCTGAATTATCCAGCGCGTATTTATCGTTTATAGACGATATTGTAAATGTAAGCGAATGCATATTGCCTATTTTTGAAACATCGGCCATAAGCGCAGCGCCGTAAAGAGAAGCAAGCTTTGAATTAAGCGACTTTAAATCCGGATAAGCCTTGCATGCACGTGTAAGTATAAAGGGAAGCATGGCGTTGCGGCTTACTGTTTTAAGATTAAGCGGCGTAAGAAGCTGGACGGTAATTCTCGACGTTTTAAACTGCTGAGCTGGAATATATCGCCCCGTTACGCCGGCAGAGATATCAGTTGTAGTTACTGCCATATGCAAAAACCTCTTTTCTTTTATAAAATAAATTTTAAGTAAAGCTTGGCCCGCCGCCTAAAAGCTCTTAGGAAAAGGCAGGGAAATATCAGTATTTACTACGTCTCGAACAAGTGCGGGCCAGCGAAAAATTATGCGGTAAAAAATACATTACCAAAATTTACACATTACACAGTTACAATTATAGCATATATATCCTTTTACCGCCATACGTTTTAACCACTTTTATTTTTATCATAAATTTAGCTTAATTAAGCAATTATCGATTTACGCAGCAGTTAAACAGTCGTAATTTTAAAATATACTCATCAAGTCCTAAGCTTATATTGCACAGACAAAAGCACTTTCAAGGCAGCAATATTTTTTAATCTGCAAGAAAAGGAAAGAGGCTTTCAAATCGGCTTACAGCAGAAAATCAAGCGAGCAATAACTTGTATTTAAATTGGCTAAACTCCCACTGTGTGCCGACGCTTGATGGGCTTACAAAGATTTTGAACTATATTGTGAATACCAATGAGTATACCGCGGCGCGGCAGGCTTAAAATTACTGACTTAAATTGGCACCGTATCTATAACGACATAGATATAAGAGGCAAGACGGGCTGCGCCGCCAGCCATTGATATATATATAGTTATTGGGGCCGCCTCCGCCTCAGAAAAGTACGGCGGATATAATCATGACAAAACAGAGTATATTTATTATTGTCTGCTGCCTTTGTTGTCGGT
>USGR01000260.1 GCA_900554165.1 uncultured Oscillospiraceae bacterium
GTTATAGATGCGTCTGATATTCCCGATTTAATTCCCGCGCTTGCCGCGGCGGCGGCAATGACCGACGGGCAGACGCGTATAATAAATGCCGGCCGGCTGAGGATAAAGGAATGCGATAGGCTTTCGGCCATGGCGAATGGGCTGAAAACGCTTGGCGCCGATGTTGCAGAGGAGCAGGACAGTCTGACAATAACAGGCGTTAAAGCGCTGCACGGCGGCAAAATCAATGGATACAACGACCACCGCATAGTGATGGCGTTTGCCATTTTAGGCAGCCATATAGGCGGCGTGGAGATATCCGATGTGGGGGCGGTTAAAAAATCTTACCCCGACTTTTTTGAGGACTTTAAAGCACTTGGAGGTAAATATAATGTCATCTAATTTCGGTAAATGTTTGGAGATATCCATTTTCGGCGAGAGCCACGGCCCGCTTGTCGGCGTGTGTATAGACGGTCTGCCGGCCGGCTGCGACATCGACATGGAATATATAAATAAGCAAATGGCCCGCCGCGCGCCCGGCAACGACCCCGGAGCTACACAGCGCAAAGAGCCGGATATCCCTGTAATAAAGACCGGAAGCTACCGCGGCAAGACCACCGGCGCGCCGCTGATGGCAGTTATTGAAAACACCAATACACGCTCGGTAGATTACGAAAACATAGAGCTTGTGCCGCGTCCCTCGCATTCCGACTATCCTGCATATGTAAAGTACGGCGGCCACAACGATATACGCGGCGGCGGACATTTTTCCGGCCGGCTTACTGCCTGCATGGTATTTGCCGGCGCGCTTTGCCGCAGCATTTTGAGAGATTATGACATTACTATAGGCGGACATGTATACTCCATAGGCAATGCATATGACGATAAATTTGATATGTGCGAAGTTGACAAGGATTTACTAAATAGGCTTTCCTCTGAATATTTTGCAGTAATAAACGAGGATATAAAGGTTGACATGCAGGACATTATAATGCTTGCAAAAAAAGACTGCAACAGCGTAGGCGGCATAATAGAGGTTGCCGTCTGCGGTATTCCGGCGGGTGTGGGCTTTCCCATGTTCCGCGGCGTTGAGAATGTGATATCGCAGGCGGTGTTTGCCGTGCCGGCGGTAAAGGGCATAGAGTTCGGTGCTGGATTTGATTTCTCCTGCATGACGGGCGTGTCCGGCAACGACCAGTATAAAATGTCCTGCAACACTGTTAAGACAATGACAAACAACAACGGCGGCATACTCGGCGGCATAACCACCGGCATGCCAATCGTATTCCGCGCGGTGGTAAAGCCCACCTCGTCTATAGCCACAGAGCAGCGAAGTGTAAATCTTGCTACGATGCAGAACACAAAGCTTGTTGTTAAGGGCCGTCACGACCCGTGCATAGTTCCGCGCGCGCTGCCGGTAATAGAGAGTGCGGCAGCGATAGCCGTATTTGACTTGCTGCTGGAAAACGGCACCATAAAGCGCTGCTGATTGGGAGGTACATATGGCTGAAGATAAGCTTAAGGCTTTGAGAAAGCAAATAGATGAGATAGATGGAAAGTTAGTGCCGTTGTTTTGTAAGAGAATGGATACAGCGCTGAACGTAGCGCTGTATAAAAAAGAAAACGGCATGCCTATTTTTGACGCTGAACGCGAAAAGGCCATACTTGAAAGTCTTTCCGCCTCTGCCGGTAAATATAAAGGCTATGCATCGGTTCTTTACGGCACGCTTATGGATTTAAGCCGTGCACTGCAGCATGACGTTATTGACTCTTCGGATATGCCTGCGGCGGGAGAAGCAACACAGTTTGACGCATCTTTGCCCTGCCGCGTCGCCTGTTTCGGCAGAGAGGGGGCATATGCTCATATAGCGGCGCGCAGCATTTTTGATAAGGCAAAAATTGAATTTTTTCCGACATTTGCCGATACCGCTGCCGCACTGCTAAATGACGACAGCTTTGATTATGCCGTTATGCCGGTAGAAAATTCCACCGCCGGCTCGGTGCTTGAAGTTTATGACATATTAATAAATAATCCGCTCTATATAGTTGCAGGAATAGAAATTCCCGTTATACACTGCCTGCTTGGTGTGAAAGGAGCAACAGAAGAATCGATTAAGACGGTATATTCACATAAGCAGGCGCTCTCGCAGTGCTCGGAGTTTATAAAGGCGCGTAGTATGCAGCAAATAGAAGAGCTCAGCACTGCCGCCGCCGCTTTCAGGATATCTAAAGAAAACGATATCAGCCTTGGCGCCATAGCTTCAAAGCTGGCGGCGTCACAGTATGGGCT
>USGR01000261.1 GCA_900554165.1 uncultured Oscillospiraceae bacterium
ACGCTGCACAGCACCGGCGGACAGGTTCTTGAATATGCCACAATAGTCAAGCTTACAAGAACACTTGCGATAATACCAATAACGCTTGTGCTGGCGCTTTTCAGAATGAGAAAGGAAAGGGCGAAGGCGGAAAAAGGGAAGGGAATAAGCATAAAAAAGATATTTCCTATGTTTATTCTTTATTTTGTTTTGGCGTCTGTCATAACCACCGTTATAACATCGGTCTTTTCAGGAGCAGTGCTCGATTATGCCAATAATGTGTTTGGATTTTTAAAGCAGCTAAGTAAATTTTTCATAGTAATGGCTATGAGCGCGATAGGTCTTAATACAAATATAGTAAAGCTTGTGAAAACCGGAGGAAAGCCGATTTTGCTGGGATTTGTCTGCTGGGCGGCTATAACCGGGGTAAGCATAGGCCTTCAGCATGTTTTGGGAATATGGTGATGATAAAAAATATAGTCAGTGGTGTTATATGCATTAAACTATATATTTACAATAATTAAGCTTTGATAAAGTTATAAGGGTCTAAGCTACACACTTCACTATAAAGTTACTTATGCGAAACATGCTTTTCCACTTTGATAAATCCATGGGAAAGGTTTGTTTAGATTACTATAGATAAATCAATAATTACATCTATGCTTATCGCACAGGTACGCCTGCCGATTTTCAATCTATCGCGCCTTAAAGCAGCGCTATAAATATTGTCTATATATTTAGCGGCAGAAATATCCCGCCAGAAAGTTTTTACCTTTACTGGCAGGATATTTTATTTTTTATATTGACAATTTTATAGGATATAATATATACTATACTTATCCAGTTAACAATTAACTGAGTGAAAATAAAAAAGGGAGGAAATTAATATGTCAATGATAAACAAGGAAATAAGCGATTTTTCAGTAGAGTCGTTTCAGAATGGTGAATTTAAAACAGTAACAAAGAAGGATGTATTAGGCAAATGGAGCGTATTTTTCTTCTATCCTGCCGACTTTACATTTGTATGCCCGACAGAGCTTGAAGATTTAGCAAATAAATATGACGATTTTAAGGCCGCAGGCTGCGAGATATACTCAGTATCATGCGATACGCATTATGTGCACAAGGCATGGCATGATGCTTCAGAGCGTATAAAGAAGATACAGTATATAATGCTGGCCGACCCGACGCATGCTTTGGCTAAGGATTTTGAAGTATATATAGAGGACAGCGGCGTTGCAGAGCGCGGCAGTTTTATAGTAAATCCGGAAGGAAAGATAGTAGCATATGAAGTAGTAGCCGGCAATATTGGCCGCAATGCCGACGAGCTTTTCAGAAGAGTACAGGCCTGCCAGTTTGTAGCGGCGCACGGCGACGAGGTATGTCCTGCCAAATGGCAGCCTGGAGCAGAGACATTAAAGCCCAGCCTTGACTTAGTAGGCCAGCTGTAGAAAATGGCAGATATAAACGTTGATAAGCTTTATGATGTTGTAGTAATAGGCGGCGGACCGGCTGGGCTTACGGCCGCCATCTATTTAGCAAGAGCAAAGTACCGCGTGCTTATAGTGGAAAAGGAGCATTTCGGCGGGCAGATTACAATTACCTCTGAAGTAGTGAACTATCCCGGCGTGGCTAAAACGAGCGGCGCTGAGCTGACGGAGACAATGCGCTTACAGGCGCAGAGCTTCGGGGCGGAGTTTCTTCTTGCCGAGGTCGAGAGCCTTGATGTAAATGGCGATATAAAAACAATAAATACCAGCCGCGGCAGTGTATCATGCTTTGGCGTGCTTATTGCAACCGGCGCTCATCCGCGTATGGTCGGCTTTGCCGGCGAGGAAGAGTTTAAAGGCCACGGAGTGGCATACTGCGCCACATGCGACGGCGAATTTTTCACCGGCAAGGACGTATTTGTCGTCGGCGGAGGCTTTGCAGCTGCAGAGGAAAGCGTATTTTTAACTAAATATGCCAAGCATGTGACTATATTAATACGCGGTGATGACTTTTCATGCGCTAAATCGGCGGCAGATGAAGCTCGCAATAATGAGAAAATCACTGTGCTTACAAATACTCAGATTGAGTCGGTTTCTGGAGATACGGCTTTAAGGCTTCTTAAATACCGCAATACTAAAACCGGAGAAATTACCGAGTATCGTCCGGCTGACGGTGATACGTTTGGCGTATTTGTATTCGCTGGGTATGAGCCGGCCACATCTCTTCTTAAGGGAATTGCCGAGCTTAATGATAACGGATATGTTATAAC
>USGR01000262.1 GCA_900554165.1 uncultured Oscillospiraceae bacterium
TCATACCCGTAAAGGCGGAATATAAAAGCAGCGTCAGCGGCATAGTGCACGACACATCCGCATCAGGCGCGACATTGTTTATTGAGCCTATGGCGGTAGTGGAGATGAATAATCAGATACGGGTTCTGCAAAACGCCGAAAAAGCGGAGATAGAGAGAATACTCGCCGGCCTTTCTGCACAGGCGGGCGAATTTGCCGAAAGCATAATAAGCAGTTACAATTCTCTTGTAAAGCTTAACGTGATATTCTCCGCCGCAAACTTAGCATATGACATGAAAGCCATACGCCCGGAGATTAACAATCGCGGCCGCATAATGCTTAAGCGCGCCCGGCATCCGCTTATAGACAAAGAGCGGGTAGTGCCGGTGACAGTAGGTCTTGGAATAGATTACGACACACTGGTAATAACCGGCCCTAACACCGGCGGCAAGACGGTGACACTGAAAACAATAGGTCTGCTTACCGTTATGGCCATGTGCGGACTAATGATACCGGCGGATGATGAATCGGAGGTATCATTTTTTGAAAATGTGCTGGTAGACATAGGTGACGAGCAGAGCATAGAGCAGTCGCTTTCTACATTTTCATCGCACATGACAAATATAATAAATATAATATCATTGGCTAATGAGCGTTCGCTCGTTCTTTTAGATGAGTTGGGCGCCGGTACTGACCCTGCGGAGGGTGCCGCCTTAGCCGTATCGGTGCTTGAGCATATAAAGGGAGTGGGCAGCAAAATAGCCGCGACCACGCACTATGCCGAGCTCAAGTCGTATGCGCTGGATACCGAGCGCGTGGGCAACGCCAGCTGCGAATTTGACGTAAATACACTAAAACCAACCTACCGCCTTTTGATAGGCGTGCCGGGGCGTTCAAACGCCTTCGCAATATCAGAGCGGCTTGGACTGCCCCCCGCAATAGTCAGTCATGCCCGAAGCCTGATATCTGAAGAGGACAAGCGGTTCGACCGCGTGGTGCAGGCGCTGGAAAGCGCGCGTTCTGAAGCGGAAAAGGAGCAGGGCAAGGTATATGAATTGCGCCGCGAGCTTGAGGACATGCGCTCAGATTACGAAAGCCGCCGCCGCGAGCTTGAAAAGGAAAGAGAAAAAATCATAGCGTCAGCGCGTGACGAGGCGAGAAATATAGTCGATAAGGCCAAAAATGAAGCAATAAATCTGTTGGATGAGTTAGAGGAGCTGAAGAAAAAGGAGGCTTCTGCAGCCGATATGCTGCGTGCGGCGCGGGCGGCGGTAAAATCTGGAATAGGAAGGCTGGAGGATGCCGCTGACCCGGTGACAGGGCAGATTTTAGAAAAATACACACTGCCGCGCGCATTAAAGCCGGGCGACAGCGTTGTTATAGCTGATATAGGCAAAAACGGCATTGTGCTCGAGGCGCCGGAAAAAGAAAAATGGGCGCTTGTTCAGGCCGGGGTAATAAAAATGCGCGTGCCGCTTGACAATCTCCGACTTACAGGAGAAAAGGGCAAGCCGCTGCCGCAGAGAGGGACTCCCCGCGGCAAGCGGGCCGACGTGACAAAAACGTCGAATATGGAGCTTGACATACGCGGACAGACGGTAGAGGACGCCATACTCGACATGGATAGGTTTATAGACAGCTGTGTACTCTCCGGCTTTACAACGGTAACGATAATACACGGCAAAGGTACCGGCGCACTGCGTACCGGAGTTACAAAATATCTGCGGACAAATAAACATGTCAAATCTTTTAGGCTCGGCACATACGGCGAAGGTGAAAGCGGCGTAACGGTCGTGGAGTTAAAATAATTTATATACGGCTGCATATGGCTTTAAGGCTTTATAATCGATGAAAAAGCCGGAAATAGCGCATCGCATCAGCCGGGCACTGACAACCCGGTGTCGGACGGCGTGTGTAACATAATATTATAAATCCGGCTGCGAGCAGATTTGCGTATAGGCTTTAGCTTTACGAGTCTGGCGGCCTTGCGCGGCGTATGTTGTAAGTTAAATGTTGGATATTAATGTGGGATTATAAAGCATCGACCGCGCTTATAAAAACCCTATAATTCCGGCCGCAGATTGTAGAAAGTATTATAACTTTCGCCCGAGTGGACAAATATTGATTTTGCTTGCTGCATAAGCGAAGTATCAAATACTTTTTTGCCGGAATATAAAAAAATTGCAGGCATGAGCAAGAAACTACCCAGCAATGTCTTTGGTTAGATTTGTGTGTACAA
>USGR01000263.1 GCA_900554165.1 uncultured Oscillospiraceae bacterium
TGAATCAGAGACGTGCTGCGGATGCGGCTGTGATACAAAATCCGAACCCACTGATGCGGACAGCGAAAACTAAATATAATTTAATAAGGGGGTGGCCGGAGATGCTTCGGCTATCCTCTTTATGCTTTAACTAATATATTGGAGACGGAAATGTGTGAATATCACATAACAAATGACAAATATGCCGCAGCAGCAAAATATATATCTGATAGAATAAAATATATACCGACGGTGGCCGTAGTGCTCGGTTCTGGGCTTTCCGGCTTTACGGGCGGCATAGAAAACGCGGTTAAGATAAAATACAACGACATACCATTTTTCCCAAAATCCACGGCTCCTAATCACGAGGGGACGCTTTACTGTGGGCTTTTATGCGGCATTCCTGTGCTTGTGATGTCGGGCCGAGTACACTGCTATGAAGGCTACAGCATGTCTGATGCAGCATTTTATGTAGGAGTCATGTCAAAGCTCGGCATAAAAAGACTTGTGCTTACAAACGCCGCCGGTGCGGTTAATAAAGACTTTGCACCGGGAGATATTATGCTTATAACCGACCATATAAAGCTTGCGGCAGAGAGTCCGCTGACGGGAACGCACAATGATTTGTTCGGGCCGAGATTTCCGTGCATGACGGAAGTTTACAGCAAAGAGCTGTCCCAAATAATTAAGCAATGTGCGGCTGATTTGGATATATGCCTTAAAGAGGGAGTATATATGTATTTTGCCGGCCCGCAGTATGAGACTCCCGCCGAGATAAGGGCGGCGGCGGTTTTGGGCGCCGATGCGGTTGGCATGTCCACAGTGCCTGAGGCGATAGCCGGGTGCGCAGCGGGGATAAAAATTGCAGCTTTGAGTGTAATTACCAACATGGCGGCTGGAATTTTAGGCAGCACACCCAATGAGGAAGAAGTATCTGTCAACGCTAAATCCGCTGAAGCAAGGCTCAGCAGGCTTATAGAAAGCTTTGTCAAGTCTGTGTCAGATTAAAAATTGCATAGATTGCTTCTTAAAATAGATTAATTAGTAGTATTTGCCAGCGCTTTTATTTTAGCTGTTTTAGATATTTAATGCTCTGGAAAGTATTTTGCCCAATAGTATGCACAAAATTTGCGAGTATTCGGCATTTATAAGCAGCAGATAAAGCGTGTATATCTTTTGCAGATGCTATAAAACTGTAAAATCGGATAAAATAAACTGCTGGCGGCAATGTTAGAAAGCATATTTTAAATTTGATATTTGCCTGTTGTACATATCATTTCAAATGTACGGTTGAATAATAAAATTAAAGCAGATTTTCTTAAAAGGAGAAAACATATGAAAAAATTTAATAATATAGGTCTTGTAATAGCCGATGTACAGGAGTATGCTCCTATAAACGCCTTATGTGAAAAATACGGCGGAGTGTTAAGCGAGCAGTTTGGCGATAAGTTGTCGGTTTTTGAGTATAAAAGCGGAAACGGCTCTGTAAAAATAAGCGCGGTGCTTTGCGGCATAGGCAAGGTAAACGCAGCGGCCGCCACAGCATATCTTATAGCTTCTGCAAAGTGCGACGCCATTATAAATTCGGGGCTTAGCGGCGGAATTTCATCGGTGCGCAGAGGCGATTACACAATCGGCACAGAATATATTGAGCATGACTTTGATGTAAGTCCATTAGGCTATAAAAAAGCTTTCAAGCCCGACCAGGACTGTTATATATATAAGCCGGACGATGCTTTATTTGAGGCATATTCTGCTATAGAGGGCATAATACCGGGAGTAATGGTGTGCGGCGACAAATTTGTCGGAAGCGATGATGACAAAAAACAGATAAAGAATGATTTCAGCGCTGTATCATGCGACATGGAATCAGCCGCCTGCGCTTCTGTATGCTATAAAGCGAAAGTGCCGTTTATAGCGGTAAGACGTATTTCCGACGACGCCGGAGATGCGGCTGCAGACAGTTATACCAGCATGAATAATTTAGCGGAGGACAAGCTGATAAACGTTGTATTAATGGGTATAAATAATCTGCTTTAATTTAAAATAAAAAATTGTGCATTTCGGCTGCACTTATGATTTTTACACAGCAGTTCTGCTGCTTTTTGTTAAAGCGTGCACCACATAAGCTTAAACTTTTTCAATTTATGCTTTTTAGGATATTTTGCCTGCATTATGATGCTGATAAAGTTATAAAAATTGTGCAATTACTCTGTTTCCGTGTAATTAT
>USGR01000264.1 GCA_900554165.1 uncultured Oscillospiraceae bacterium
GTTATAAAGGAGTCCGGCCGTCTTATGAATATTGTTTCGCGCGGCGGCTCGCTGCTTTTTGCATGGATGGAAATGACCGGCAGAGAAAATCCGTTTTATGAATATTACGACGATGTACTTGACATATTGAGGGAGTATGATGTTGCTATAAGCCTTGGCGACGCCATGCGTCCCGGCTGTATAGAAGACGCCACCGACGTCTGCCAGATAGCCGAGCTGACAGAGCTTGCTATGCTTACAAAGCGCGCATGGGAAAAGGACGTTCAGGTCATGGTAGAGGGTCCGGGACATATGGCTATAAACGAAATAGAGGCGAATATGAAGCTTCAGAAGCGTATGTGTCACGGTGCTCCGTTTTATGTTTTAGGCCCGCTCGTAACCGACATAGCTCCGGGATATGACCATATCACTTCTGCTATAGGCGGCGCTATAGCGGCGGCAAACGGGGCCGACTTTTTGTGCTATGTTACTCCGGCGGAGCATTTGCGTCTGCCTAACGCCGACGACGTAAAGGAAGGCATAATAGCGTCGCGAATAGCCGCCCATGCCGCAGACATTGCAAAGGGGATAAAAGACGCCCGCAAGATAGACAATAAAATGAGCGACGCCCGCCGCCGCATAGACTGGGAGGAAATGTTTACATACGCAATAGACGAAGAAAAAGCGCGCACATATTATGAGCAGGCCGGTAAAAAGAACGGCAGATGCACTATGTGCGGCCGCATGTGCGCAGTGGATACAATGAATAAGGTGTTGTCCGGTAAAAAGGTAACTATAGACGAAAATGCAAAAGATTAGCGAATATCAGCCACGCTAATGCAGCTGCTTTTTATACTTGCACTATGGCTAAAGTCCAAAATAATAATGGACAGCCTTTGCTGGCCGGTACTTTTGCTAAAAATCTTGATTGCCGCGGCGGCATAAATCTGCAACTGTTATTTACCACAGCTTACCTGTTGCTTTTGCATAATTTTAAAAGCAATGTCAGCACAGCCATAGATAATAGCAGAGCAGTGAAAAAATATATAAATTTATCCTTATACCACTCAAATCACCGTTGAAAACACATGTTTTAATAGTTTTCTAATGGGCGTAATAATCAGAAACAATTATTGTCCCATTTGGAGATAAGTATAAAATTTTAATAGTATAAAGGAGCAAACAAAATGGGTATTAAAGAAGCATGCAGTGAGATTGTAAAAATCACAAGAGAAAATAGTCCGCTTGTACACAACATGACAAATTATGTCACGGTAAACGACTGTGCAAACGCCGTATTGGCAATCGGTGCATCGCCGGTCATGGCCGATGAAATAGACGAGGTACGCGATATGGTTTCCATAGCCTCTGCGCTTGTAATAAACATAGGTACATTAAACCGCCGCACAATAGAGTCAATGCTTGCCGCCGGCAAGCGCGCAAATGAGCTTAATATTCCTGTAATATTCGACCCTGTGGGAGCCGGCGCTACTCCTCTGCGCACTAAAGTTTCGCAGCGCATAATGTCCGAGATAAAGCTTTCCGTGATAAGAGGCAATATGTCTGAGATAAAGTGCGTAAGCGGCCTTGCAAGCTCGACAAAGGGCGTAGATGCAGCCGAAGACGACGCCGCAGAAGAGAGCGGTGCAGATATTGCCGCAAACCTTGCGAAAAAGCTTGGCTGCACAGTAGCAATAACCGGCGCCGTAGATATAATCTCCGACGGTGAAAGGGTCTGCCGCATAAGCAACGGCGTTGCCGATATGTCTAAGATTACAGGCACCGGCTGCATGACGACCTCAATGACCGGCGGATATGTAGGAGCATGCGGCAAGGCATACGAGGGCGCTGTTACCGCTATAGCAGTAATGGGCATAAGCGGCGAGATATCCTTGGAGCAGAGCCGCGGCACCGGCAGCCTTCGCTCAGGAATAATAGACAGTCTTAGCAATATGACTCCGGAGATATTTTTAAGCAGGGTGAAAATAGATGAAGAAAAATATTGATTTAAGCCTTTATCTTGTGACCGACAGCGAGCTTATGAGCACGCCGACGCTGGATGAAGCGGTAGAGCAGGCGATTATAGGCGGGTGCACCGTTGTACAGCTGAGGGAAAAGACGGCCTCATCAAGGGAGTTTTATAATACGGCGCTAAGCGTAAAAAAAATTACGGATAAATATAATGTGCCGCTGATAATAAACGACAGACTTGACATAGCCATGGCGATAG
>USGR01000265.1 GCA_900554165.1 uncultured Oscillospiraceae bacterium
TATGGACAATACAAGCAAGGCGGCTGAGTACATGTCTGAATGCGCCCGTCTCGGCATAACGGTACTGCCTCCGGATATTCAGACAAGTATGTCTGGCTTTACCGTATCGGGAGAAAATATAGTATTTGGGCTTCAGGCGATAAAAAATCTCGGACATAAGCTTATAGAGCGTCTCATAGAAGAACGCGAAGAAAACGGCCGATATAAATCGTTTTATGATTTCTGCTCAAGGCTATCGGGCGGCGACATGAACCGACGTGCTCTTGAAAGCCTGGTAAAAAGCGGCGCCTGCGACAATCTTGGCTTAAACCGTTTGCAGATGCTGCGTTCGATTGAGGGAATATTAGAGGATTTAGCTGCCAAGAAGCGCAAAAACGTCGACGGGCAGATAGGATTTTTTGATATAGCGCAAGGGTCGGATGACAGTGTTTATGAAGATTATGATTATCCTAATGTTGCAGAGCTGCCTAAAACCGAGCTGCTGGCAATGGAAAAAGAAGTTACGGGTCTTTATATATCCGGTCATCCGATGGCGCAGTACACAGATATCATTAAAGGGCTTAAATACGTAAATCTCTGCGACATTGCAGAATCCGGAAAAGAAGGCAGCCGGCACGGTGACAATGACCTTGTAAAGATAGCCTGCGTTATAACGGAAATACGGCTTAAAACAACTAAATCTAATCAGACTATGGCTTTTGCAACAATAGAGGACCTCACCGGCAGCATTGAAATGATAGTATTTCCAAAAGTTATGCAGGCATGTTCCATACTCCTGCAGGAGGGTACGGCGGTATATATAAGCGCGCGAATAAGCGTTCGTGAGGACCGTCCGGTGCAGCTTGTCTGCGAAAGCATGGAAGCGATAGACGAAGCCATCAAAGTCGCTGATAAGTCAGATAGTGCCGCTAAATCTGAGGCAACTCCTGAAAAGCGGATAAGGTCGGGTCTATATTTAAAAATAAATTCTATGGATGACGAAAAATATCTTCGTGCGCGGCGGGTAATGGATATATTTGAAGGCAATACTCCGGTAATTTTAGTGCTGTCTGATGGCCGGCGCATGATGTCGCCGCGAAATTTATGGGTAGATATAAACGAGCCGCTTTTAAAGGAACTTAAAAATATTTTAGACGATAAAAATGTTGCTTTCATAAAATAGGTATATATAAAAAATATTTGCTTGAATCTTCGTTATTGCCGTGATTATGCCTGAAAACTAAATCAGTTAAAACGATTTTCTAAAACTACGCACGTTTTTTGAGTATTATATTTAAGCAGAAATATAAAATAATTGACAACTGTGCTGCAAATGCTATAATATATCTTGTTAAGGCTTTGCAATTTTATTTTGAATGATTTTTGGCTTAGAAAAAGTCTGATATTGCTTTAAGCCGACAACTGACAATAGAATATTCAGATTTACGGGGGGACCGCTATCGGTTGAGAAGGTAGAACCTGACCCTTTGAACCTGTTAGTTAATACTATCGTAGGGAAGTAAGTTTAAGCTGTGCCGGCATATATTTGTCAGCATTGTTGTTAAAATTAAAGCTTGCCTATTGGCAGGCTTTTTGTTTTATAAAAAGTTCGAATGAATTCCAAGACTGTTTCACTTATATTAAAAAATACAAGATTTAAATAGTCTGAGTAAATTGATGAAATTTAGTTTTTAAAATAAAAATAAATTAAAAAGGGGAGAAAAGATAATGGAATATAAAACACAAATGGAGGCCGCAAAGAAAGGTATAATAACCGATAAAATGAAAGCGGTGGCAGAGAGCGAGGGCATATCTGAAGAAGTTCTTTGCGAAAGGATAGCGGCTGGAAGAGTAATAATACCCGCGAACAAAAACCACAAGAATTTAAAGCCGTGCGGTGTAGGCGAGGGACTAAGTACAAAAATAAACGTCAATCTTGGAATATCCGGCGACTGCATAAACTATGAGGTGGAGTATGAAAAAGCGCGTATAGCTGAAAAATATGGCGCGCACGCCATAATGGATTTAAGCAATTACGGCAAAACTAAGGAGTTCAGAGAAAAGCTCATCAATATGTCGCCGCTGATGATAGGCACCGTCCCAGTGTACGATGCCGTCGGCTATCTTGAAAAGGATTTGTGCGACATAACGGCGGATGAATTTCTAAAGGTAGTGCGCGCGCATGCTGAAGAGGGCGTTGATTTTATGACAATCCACGCCGGCGTTAAC
>USGR01000266.1 GCA_900554165.1 uncultured Oscillospiraceae bacterium
GTATTATGTGCATTTTTTTACTTTATTAATTGTAAAGTATGATATATAATATTAACTGGAATTTTATATTATAATTAGAAATAAAAAGCCGAACGGCGGAATGGGTGATAAGCTTTGAAAGGAACATTTACTGTATCGCTAAAGCGAATTATAGACAGCTTTAATCTTGAAGCGCTTTATCTTCCAAAGGACAGCTCTGAGATTTACATATCATCATCAGCTGTAAATCGGCCAGGACTTGAGCTTGGAGGATTTTTTGAGCATTATAACAAAAATCGCATTCAAATACTCGGACGGTCTGAAACCTCATATATATCTCATTTTGACAGCGATGAGAGGTCTGACAGGATATGCAAGCTGCTTCAACCAGGTCCTCCGGCGGTTATTATATCAAGAGGCATTGAGCCGGAAAGCGAGCTGAGCGACGCCGTAAGAAAATACGGTGTGCCGCTGCTTCGTACAAATGATGAGACGTCAGCGTTTATGTCTGACCTCATATCTTTTCTTAATGTACAGTTAGCACCAAGGGTGACGCGTCATGGCGTTTTCGTAGAAGTTTACGGCGAGGGTATACTTTTGCTTGGCGAGAGCGGAGTCGGTAAGAGTGAAACGGCAATAGAGCTGATTAAACGCGGCCATAGGCTTGTTGCGGATGATGCAGTGGAAATAAGAAAGGTATCCTCAAAAACGCTTGTTGGCTCGGCGCCGGATAAAATTCGGCATTTTATTGAATTACGCGGCATAGGTATAATAAACGCCAGAAGGATTTTTGGCATGGGCTCGGTAAAGCTTACAGAAAAAATAGATTTAATAATAAATCTTGAGCAGTGGGACCCTAATAAAATATATGATAGAATGGGAATAGAGAGCGAAACAACAGAAATATTGGGAAATCATATACCGTCAATAACGATACCCGTTAAGCCGGGCCGCAACCTTGCAATTATAATCGAAGTGGCGGCTATGAATAATCGTCAGAAAAAGATGGGCTTTAACGCGGCAAAAGAATTGCTTAAAGGGTTGGGCATGTACTCCGAAGCGGAAGAAGAAAACCAGCCGGCGGATGAATTTTCTGCTTATGAGTAATAATGCTATTATAATTTCAGACGATAAATTTATTATAAAGCATGCAAAAATATACATTAGTAAATCAAGCCGTAGATGTAGATATAGATATTATTAGCTTGCTAAGCTCGAAAGGCGGGAAATATGTATAATATAGGAATTGATTTAGGCGGAACAAAAATGGCCGCAGGCGTAGTTGATGATGATTATAAAATAATAGGTAAAACATCTCGTCCTACATTAGGCATGCGTCCAGACTATGAAATAGTAGAAGACATGGTGAAATTGTATTATGAATCAGTTGCAGCATCTGGACTTGATGAAGCTGAAATACAGTCAGTAGGCATCGGATGTCCTGGCGCTGTTAATGTTGAAAGCGGTATTTTAGAGGGAACAAATAATCTCAATTTCCATATGTACCCAATAAAAGATGAATTAAGCAAGCGTCTTAAAAAAGAAGTGTACATAGAAAACGACGCCAACGCCGCGGCATATGGCGAGTTTTTGGCCGGCGCTGGACGCGGCAAGACAGATTTTATTGTCATTACTTTAGGAACCGGCGTTGGCAGCGGAATTATAATTAACGGTAAAATCTACAGCGGTCATAACTACGACGGCGCTGAGCTTGGACATATGGTAATAAATATAGACGGCGAGCCGTGTAACTGCGGCCGTTACGGCTGCTGGGAAGCGTATGCTTCCGCCACTGCCCTTATAAGACAGACTAAGGAAGCAATGAGCCGCAATCCGGAATCCGCCATGTGGGACATAGTTGAGGGAAACATCACAAATGTAAACGGCAAAACGGCTTTTGACGCCATGCGCATAAACGATGAGGCCGGAAAAGAGGTCGTGCGCAAATATCTGCGTTATGTCGGCTGCGGAATAGTTAACGTTATAAATATATTTCAGCCGGAGGTTGTATGTATAGGCGGCGGAATATCAAAAGAGGGAGACACAATACTAAAGCCGATACACGCTCAGGTAAGGGCGGAACGCTACAGTATGTACGCCCAAAAGCAGACAAAGCTTAAGATAGCGGAGCTTGGCAACGACGCTGGGATTATAGGCGCCGCTGAGCTTTACAGATTATATGGTAAAAATTAGCCTTTAATAATATATCAAAGCTATAGCTTT
>USGR01000267.1 GCA_900554165.1 uncultured Oscillospiraceae bacterium
ATTATACATAATTAAATAAGATTTGTGTGTCGAATTTAGTCGAAAACAAAAAATAATTTTAATAGTTAATAAAATTAGTTAATATTATAAGATAATTATAATAAATTTTAATTTGCAGGCTTTAAAAATCTTGTTGGCAGAGCGGTATGTGATAAAAACACCGTCCAAAAAGGACGGTGTTTTTACATGAGAAGCGTTGATAAAAAAAGATGCCCACTGTAAGTGCGAGCGGAAAGGCAAAAGAAAAAGCCGAACCTGGAACGCGGATTTGCGTCCAGGCTCAGCCTGGTGCTGCTGTCCGGACTTGGGTGACGCTTTACGTGGTCACTTTCAGTGGGCCGCCCAGCGGGAAAAATTCTTTATAATCAGTGGTGCTCCCAATTTACAAAGGCCGGTTTTCGCCGGCCAAACATCACAAAAAGCACCGCCCGCAAAAGGCCGTGCTTTTATGAGAAGCGTTGACAAAAAATACCCGTGCGCATTTAGGAACCTAAACCGCGACCCAGCGCCAGCGGTTGCGGTTTGGAAAGGAGGAGCAAGGTAGCGGGCGGATAATGCCTTTTTTGCCGCAGGCATAAAAAGAGGTCGGAGCAAAGCGGACTTTGCTCCGACGTGGTGCCGCTGACCGGACTTGAACCGGTACGGTATTGCTACCGAGGGATTTTCTTCACTACTCTATGTTGCCATAGCCGCTAATAAAAGCGTTGTAGTCCGGACTTTACCTTCACCATGGGAAATAATAGCCTTTAGGCGCGCGCCGTCAAGTCTCTACACGTTCCTGATAATCAGGCTTCGCTCGGCATAGTCCTAAACCGGGATTTCCACCGAATTTGACGCGATTCACAGGGTAGTTTCCAAACCCAGTGCTCAAATTTTAAGTCCCTTGTGTCTGCCTATTCCACCACAGCGGCAAATATAAACGCTTTCGGTATAGACTGTCACGAAAGCTATGTAAAGCAGTATAATCATAAATGCTACATCTAAGCAACTGATAACACTGCGCCTGTATATTATACTTTTTTTAATAATAAGTGTCAAGATAAAAACTGCCAATATTCCCTTTTAAATAAGCACAGATAAAAGGAGCACCGTTTAACGTTATGCTACCATTTGAGCAAAAATCCCTTAGAGCCGGGTACTCCGCTTATATATATGTTATTAATGCTATTTGAGCGGCTAAGTCTTTTGTTGACACCACGCAAGACACCGTCGTCCTCGAGCAAATCAGTAATAGAATTGTCTCCGTCAAGAGAGAAAACAAGCGGACAGTCCTCGCCAAAAACAAATTCAGCTTCGCGTATGCCATTTTTAGCTTTTTCAACAAGTACATTTGAGGTTACATCTGCAAAAACATCGCGGCTGCTTATATATGATTTATTTATCATTCCATAATTATTGTTAAGCGCAGTACAATCTGGCAGAGCAATGTTAAAATCATCAAATTTTTCAAGCTGCTCAATTGACAGTTCACTGTAATCCGAATGTACATCATGGTCGTTTGCTATCATTTTATCGCTAATATTAAAATAAGTGTGAAAAATATAAGTATCGTCGTCATCCCACGTGGCATCTACATTATACCATTCATTTTCAATTTTTACCTTGTTCCACATGTGTCCCTGCTCCTTAGAAGAGCCGGTGATTAAGGTGCAGTCTATGCCGACGCATTTCATAAGCAGCTGAAACGCGCGGGAATAGCCTTCGCAAATCGCCGTTCCATTGACAAGCGCGCCGTATGCAGTAAAAGCAAACGGATTGTTAGAAGAATCCGCAGCGGCGGCTTTGTCGTACACTATTGAGCTAAGCAACGCGTCATGAAGCAAAAGCTCTTTTTGATACTCGCTCATATCATCGGATAAAGAGGATAAAAATTTTTCAAGCGCATATTTAAGCTTAGCGTTAAAAAATGTGCGCTCCTCAGCAGTGCAGAGATATGAAATATCAATATTATCGTTTTTATAGTCAAAAGCAACAGCCGTATTTCCCGAGAAATAGCCGCAGGCAAACTGATTTGAAAGCCAATAATATTCCGGGTGATCGGTTCTAAGTGCTGAAAAAGCGACAACAATATCCGACATTTCATATTTGCCGAGAACAACAAATCCGGTGTGCATTCCCGCAGCGATTTTATCCATGCGGCGATAAATGCTTTTTTGAGTATCGTTTATAGCATTATAGCAGAATCCGTCTTTAGATATAAA
>USGR01000268.1 GCA_900554165.1 uncultured Oscillospiraceae bacterium
GTAACAATATTTGCTGATTTCGGGTCCTATTTTTTCATTTTTACTTTACAGTGCCAATTTATGTATTAATGCGGCAATTAAAACGGTTGCCGCAGAGCTTTAATTTCTCTCGACAGCAAGTTGCGCAAAATTCATAGCGCCGTCCGACTTATGACAAGCATAAAAGACTTGCTGAAAAATTTTACTTGTTGCCTCTAAAACCAAATCCGCCGTACATCTTTACAGCGCAAAGTCAAATATAATTCCAATTTTTACGGCAGCAGTCATGCTGTCAGCGCTGATATTACACCTCTGTGTCCTCAGCAGCATTGATGTCCGTTTCCAAATTTTCTGAGCTTTCTTCCGTAGATTTTGCTTCTGTTTTAGGCTCTGATAATACTTCTTCTGACGCTGACTCGCCGGCATTTGCTTCATCTGCATCAGGCGCTGCAGTCTTGCTCTCATTCTCTGCATTTTCTGCTTGTGCTTCCGACGACATCTCGCTTTCAGACTCACCGTTTGCCTCTTCGCTCAAATTTTCCTGCGCTGTCTGTGCCTCCGCCGCTTCGCGCTCTCTTATTTCATCCGCTTCTTCATCGTTCAGCTTTCGCACTATGGCAATAGGCGTCTGCTGGTCGCCTTGGTCAAGAGGGTTATCCTTAAACACCTGCTTGCAAAATGCTATGTCAATTTCTTCTGATGAACGGCCCAGCACCTCTACGCCCAAGTCGTTGGCGTCTATTACTACTATGCCGTTGCCCGTCACTTCCGCCAAATGCGCCGCCACCTTATTGGGCTTGTCCGGCGCAAGTTTGGCATAATGATTATATGGCGGGATGGTACAGTCACATGGTCCGTCTATTGCACGCGCCTTTTCACCGCAAATGCGGTAAAACACGCCGCGTATGCCGAACGGCTTGGTAATGGCAGAACAAAAGGCGGCAAACAATATGCGGACTATTCCAAGCTCCCTTATCGCAAGCTCCATCGTTTCCGGTATGCCAAGGCCTATGCCGTACGGCGATTTATATACAAATTTGGAAAGTATTCTCGCCATGCGCCGCGGCTTTATCGTATCTATCGGAAAAGCGCGGCCCTGACTTATTGCCACTATCTTTTCGCTCATAAATATTATATCGCCCTCGCGCCTGTTGTCGCCTACATATGTAAGCAGAATTTCATCCAGCGAATCGCCGGATTTTACCACATGCGTTTTAACAGGATACCTTGCAAATGTACCAAACTCCGTATCAATTACTAAGCTTTTGCCCCTGTTCGGCTTTAAATCCTGTACTATTTCTTCCATTTTGCTTTACCCCCAGCACTGATGACTATTTTAAAAAGCCCGGTCGCTTAAAACCGGGCTTTTGCCTTTCCGGCCTCAAATTGCAAAATCTCATAAAGCTGCAATAATCGCGCACTCCAAAAAATCCCGCCGTCAAAGCCGCATTTAGCATAGATTATTTGCCTCCTGCAGTTAAGGATTATGGCGTGCTCTTATATACTCCAGCCGCCGGCAAGCTTACAGCGGCGCGCATATTTAAATCTTACCAATATTAACAGCTTTAATCCAAAATAAATTTATGCGTTGCCCTCTGGGAAGGCTTCGGTATTCATTGTCTCGCGGAAACGGTCGCCGTCTATTTTTTCCTCGTTAAAGAGAATGCCGGCAATCTGGTGCAATTTATCCATATGCGTTTTGAGTATCTCAAGCGCACGGTTATAGCAGTTTGTTATTATGCTCTCAACCTCTTCGTCGATGATTGCTGCAGTTTTCTCAGAATAATTCGGCTCGGCTGAAAAGTCTCTGCCGAGGAATACCTCCTCCTGCTCGCCGCCGAACATTATCGGGCCGAGCTTTTCGCTCATGCCGTATTTCGTAACCATCTTTCTGGCAATTTCCGTTGCGCGCTGTATATCGTTGGATGCGCCGGTGCATATATCTTTCTGAGTGAGCTGCTCCGCAGCGCGGCCGCCGAGCAGTCCGCATATGTCCTCAATCAGCTTTGTTTTTGATATATGGCCCTTGTCATGCTCCGGCAGATACATTGTATAGCCTGCCGCCATGCCGCGGGGAATAATCGATATCTGATGCACGGGGTCCTGCGTCGGGAGAAAATATGATACTATCGCGTGTCCTGCCTCGTGATAAGAGGTTATCATCTTGTCTTTATCGTTTATTACAAGCGAGCGTTTTTCCGCGCCCATTACCAC
>USGR01000269.1 GCA_900554165.1 uncultured Oscillospiraceae bacterium
CACGTCCATGCGGAAAATCGAATTGCTTAGGGCGGGTTCTTTCTGTAAATTCAGTTTTATTCCACTATGTGGTAAATTAAACAACCTAAAATCACCTCTTGCATACTGCCTGTCCCATTAATATTATATAAATAGGCAGTATTTTGACCGAACGTTTTCTCGGATACAAGCATCTGCCTGCTTCTGTTAAGGAATCTGGCCTTATTATGGAAGGAGCCATTGTTTTGAATATAGAAATAATATCGCCCCTACAGCTTAAGATTGAAATGTCGGCAGACGAACTTAAGCGTCACGGGCTTTCATACAACGATTTAGATTATAACAATGAAATTACTCGCGCCTTTTTATTGGAACTTCTTAAAACAGCCAACAAAGAAAACGGCTTTAAATATCTATGCTTTTCTAAAATGCTTATCGAAGTCTTTCCCTCACCCGGCTGCGGATGCATTATATATTTTACATGCGTTGAAGAAAAGGTCCAAGACAAAAAAGATAAGCTTCGCCTTAAACGCAGCAAAGGAAATCCATATATATATGAATTCAGCAGCAGTGCGGATTTATTAGACGCAATGAAAGCTGTAGCCAAAATATATAAACAAGCTGAAATACCCGCTGACAGCGCTCTATATCTAATCGACGGAGAGTATAAGCTTGTGTTGTATCCAAATGGAGAATATGCTAAAGACATTATATTTATTTTAGGTGAATATGGCAAAAAAACGGCCGGTACAGCAGCCGCAGCAGCCTACCTGTCCGAGCACGGAAAAGTCTTGGCAGAAAGCAATGCAGTCGAAAAAATAGGAGGATTTTTGATTTAACGGCCAGCTTCCATTTATTATATTTTTCCTGCTCCCTAAGGCTTTTGGCTGCGGTCTTATGCCGTTTCTTTAATTAGTGTAATATAGCTCTATATTACTTTTACCAAAAGCATATATAACATCTTCAAATACGGCATATGATAGGATTTTTATGTGAATTTTACTGCGTAAAACATCTATTAGAAGTTAAGCGGTAAATTTATATGCCATTCCTATATCTTTCGTTTATTTGTTGCATATTGCAACAAATAAACGAATTTCTTATTAAGCATACGCCCATAGCATTTTTCAGCAAATATAAGAATGTATAAAATTAATCCGGCGTGTAAATATACGCACCTTTAAGCTATTGGCACCTGATGCATATGTATCAGATTTAATTATCGGCTTTTCTCTTCATATGTGATATAAGCACTTTTGGGTTTTTCGAATTAAGTATTGCGCTGCCGGCTACCAAAACATTTGCGCCGGCAGCCTTTACATATTCACATGTGGTCTTGTCAATGCCGCCGTCAACCTGTATATCTATATCAATTCCACGCCTGTTAGCCTCGCTGCGTATCGCGCTTATTTTGCTCTCTGCGACCGGCATGTACGACTGCCCGCCGAATCCAGGCTCTACCGACATAACCAATACCATGTCGAGCATATCGAGATATTCAAAAACAGCTTCCGCCGGCGTTGCCGGTTTTATCGCTATGCCCGCCTTTGCACCGCACGACTTTATCAAATCTATGGTTTTTGCTGCATCCGACCCTGCCTCTAAGTGGAAGCTTATTATATCGGCGCCGGCCGCCGCAAATCTTTCTATATACCTATGCGGCCTGTCTATCATCAAGTGCGCGTCAAGAATAGTATCATAATTCTTATTTATTGATTCAAGCACCGGCAGGCCTATAGAAATGTTCGGTACGAACAATCCATCCATAACGTCTATATGAAACATGTCCGCCCCAGACTCTACCAACATATCAAGAGTATCGCTCAGCCTAGTAAAATCAGCGGTTAAAATTGATGGAGAAATTTTTATCATATTTTCTAACTCCCATTATTTTCTTTTTCTATTTTAATGTATGCACAGGCAAATTTCAATAGCAATAATCTGCCCATATCTACATAAAGGCTCATAAAATTGCATTTTTAACATTGTCATCTTTTCCTTTTGCTCGGCATTTAAATTAGAGCTTTTACTAATTGCCTTTGCCGGTTTGGTTAATGAAAGATTCGGGCGCCGCCATAATATGTAGATGCAAACATTTCAATTGTGATTTATACATTATTCCAATATGTGTAGCTTAGCAAATTTAAAGTATGAATAAATGCGGCTTTATCAAGTCATATATTGCCGTCTGCCACCGCAATGTGTTTTTT
>USGR01000270.1 GCA_900554165.1 uncultured Oscillospiraceae bacterium
AAGAGGTCGGCGTCGATCCGTCGCATATGGTTCGCATGGGAAAAGAGGATAACTTCTGGGAGCACGGCACCGGCCCGTGCGGCCCGTGTTCGGAGATTTACTTCGACCGCAGCCCTTCTCCGGGCCGCGGTCGAAGTACATCTCCGAACAAGGGCCGCAGGGGCCGGTGCCGTGCTCCCAGAAATTGTCCTCCTTGCCGAGACGTACTATTCTCTCCGGCGCAACGCCTATCTCGTTAACCCATATGTCGGCCGCCTCGTCGTCGCCCTCGTAAACGGAAATCCACAGCTTGTCCACCGGAAGCTCTATTACCTTTGTGCAGAACTCCCACGCAAACTGTATAGCTTCGCGCTTAAAATAGTCGCCGAAGCTGAAGTTGCCGAGCATCTCAAAAAACGTGCCGTGCCGCGCTGTTTTGCCGACATTGTCAATGTCCGGCGTGCGGATGCATTTCTGGCAGCTTGTCGCGCGCTTTTTAGGCGGTGTCGCCTCGCCGGTAAAAAATTTCTTAAGCGGAGCCATGCCGGAGTTTATGAGCAGCAGGCTCTTGTCCCCGTCCGGCACAAGCGAAAAGCTTTTAAACCGATGATGACCCTTTGATTCAAAATAACTCAAAAATTTTTCTCTTAAATCCGTTAGCGACGTCCATTCCATGCTTTTTCAGTCCCCTTATCCTCAAAAAAATAAAAAGCCTCCGTCCGTCATGGGACGAAAGCAAACTCCGCGGTACCACCCAATTTGCCGTATTATACGGCCGCTCTGCGCCCTTAACGCGGTGCTTACGTCTGTGTCTCCACAGCGGCTATAAGACGGCTCTGCAGCGCACACAACAGGAGCTTTCAGCATCTGCTCCCTCTCTTTAGATGCATATCACTGCTTAATCTTAATCACTGCCATTTTTATACTCATTAATTATACTAAATCTTTCCCAATTTGTCAACGCAGCGGCATGGTCTTTAATATTTTTATATATAAATTCAAATGCTTAAACTCATTTCTTTAAACTACGGGACTTATATAAGCTTTCACGCAATAAACGCGCTTGAACCCGACGCGGCGATAATATAAAATAAAGTTATGCATATATGCTATTTGTACATCTCCGCATTAGCGCGGGCATGGGTATATTTTGTCTCAAAGCTTACCCAACAGCAGTATAAGGAATGATTTATATGGAAATAAGAAGATGCACAAAGGAAGATTTGCCGGAAATAGCGCGCTTGTTTTTCGATACGATAACGACAGTTAATGCGTCCGATTATACAAAGCAGCAGATAGCGGCATGGTCCGGCAGATGTCAAAGTCTGCTCTCACGCGAGGATTTTTTATCATCGCTTTACACCCTTGTCGCTATAAGCGGCGGTATAATCGTCGGTTACGGCAATATTGACAGTACCGGATACATTGACCATTTATACACGCATAAAGACTTTCAGCACAGAGGCATAGCGACAAAAATATGCAATGAGCTTGAAAAATATGCCTATGAACGAGGGGCGAAAAAATTTACGGTGCACGCCTCTGTAACGGCGCTGCCGTTTTTTATTCACCGCGGTTACCAAATTGTAAAAGAGCATCAGGCAGAGATTGACGGCCTTATATTTATAAACTTTTTGTGTGCAAAAAACATTTAGCAGCTATCGTGCAGTTTGCTCTGCAGTGGCCTGATATATAACCAGATTGCTGGGTTGACGGATACATCATATGTTTGGGTTGTTTGAAATTAAATTGCAGGCCAAGAGTCGGATTCTGTCTCCGGCGGCAAACTGCCGGCGTATTATACGCCGTTAAAATTATCGGCGTCGGTAAGCGGCAGGATGTAGCAGGCAATATCTTCATTATCGTGCAACATGGCGGATGGCAAAGTGCTCTCAGCTATTTTGCCATAAGCGTCTGTGCCAGATATACACCGCACATACTGCGTATTTTCAGCCTGCGGCGCAAAACAAGCTAAGCAATGCTGCGCTTTGTTCTTATAACTTGAACTAAATTTATATTGTGTATATATTCATAATATGTTATTATGTAAAACTGAAAAATGAAAGCGGAGATTTCACAATGAACAAAATCAAAGAATTCATAAAGAATAAGAAGATTGTCATTCTTATAGTAATCATAGTTTTGTTGCTGCTTGCAGTTGGCCTTTTCTTTATTTTTCAATCAGGTGCAAGCA
>USGR01000271.1 GCA_900554165.1 uncultured Oscillospiraceae bacterium
GTCTCATGCTTGAGGGAATCCGCATATATACTGCGGATTTTATCCAAGTCTTTCTGATTTTTAAGCTTCATACTACACCTCTTCCTTAAGCTCGCCCAAAAGCGCCGATACCTTGTCCGGCGACATTGCAGGATATACCTTGTCGTTGACGGTAATTACCGGAGCAAGTCCGCATGCGCCAAGGCATGATACCGTCTCCACCGTAAACGATAAATCGTCGGTGGTATGCTTCTTATCGGACAAATTAAGCTCGCTGCGCAGACGCTCGAGTATCGGTATCGATTTGCGCACATGGCATGCCGTGCCGTCGCAGACCTTTATTACAAACTTGCCCTTCGGCTCCAGCGAGAAATTCTCATAAAAGGTTGCTACGCTGTAAATCTGCGCCTCAGGTACGCCCAGCTTTAACGCAAGGTACGGAAACACCTCGCGCGGAAGATAACGGTAGTGCTCCTGAACACTTTGAAGTATTGCTATAATGTTTGTTTCACTACAGCCAAGCTCCTTAAGTATCCCGTCGACTACACCATAGTCAAAGTTTTCGTTCATACTTACCTCCAAACAATTTGCCTTTATTCAAAACACAATTTCGGCTTCAGTGCAAAAGAACAAACTCCTGCAAGGCAGCAGAAATCATGTTGAAACCTTATTTATATAACCGTATAACACACCTTAGCTGCAAATACGGCCTGTTACAATCAGCTCTTTTAGCCGGTTGTTAATTTTATCTTTTTGCTTCTGCTTTTTTCATAAAGCGCTCTTTTTCTACTATAAAGCGCTCGTGCCGGCCCTTTCCGATTATTCCCGCATTGTCGTAAGCCGTAACGTTGAATACAAGCTTTCTGCCGTCGACATGGCAAAGCTCGCTTTCACATCTAACGCTTACTCCTACCGGAGTTGCAGATACATGCTCTATTTCAAGCGCCGCGCCTACGGTAGTGCTTCCCTCATCTATATAAGGCTTTACGCTTTCAGCAGCAGCTTCTTCCATAAGCGCTACCATTGCCGGAGTGGCAAAAACCTCCAGCTCGCCGCTGCCCATTGTAAGCGCTATATTATTTTCATCAACTACCGTCTCGCTGCTTCCCATTATTCCTTCACGCAGCTCGTTTGTCATAAATATTTCTCCTTATAAATCTTTAAAGTTATTTATCCTAACCGTTGCTTGTCCTCACAAACAGCATACAATGCCTGTACTGTTAAAATCATGATGACAACTAATGTGACAAGATATAATATTAATCCATCATTCATGCTCAGTTGGACACTGACCATTTAGCTGCTCTTTCAACTGATTAGGCAAAGCCGGCCGGCTGTTTAAAATATACAAGCCGTATATTTTTCGTATGCCGGCACATTGCCTAAGCATCGGCCAATAAGCATTAAACAGCAAATTTTATGCCCCACCGACCTGCTTCAATTATCAATTGATACTTACGTCAAGATGCTAATCCACGTCGCTGCCGCCCTGCTTTAAATGCTGAGACAGAACGACAAGAGATGCTACCAGGTCCTCATTCTGCACAATTACACCTTTGGGAGTATTAAGCTTAACAGCGGCAAAGTTCCATATGGCCTTTATGCCGCTTTTGACCATCATGTCGCAGACGCTTTGAGCCGCTGCGGATGGTACTGTTATAATGCCTATTTTTATATCCTGCTTGGAGCATATGCTGCCCATTTCCTCCATGGGCAGCACACGCTTTCCGTTTATATATGTCCCTATAATACTGTTATTGTTGTCAAACGCCGTCACTATGTCCAGTCCATACTGCGCAAAGCCTTCGTAGCACATGAGCGCATGACCCATATTGCCGGCGCCTACTAAAATAGCCCTGTCTACATAGTCATATCTTAAATAACGCCCTATATCGTCCATCAGGTACTCAACCACATATCCTACCTTGGGCCTGCCGCCGCCGCTCACAAGCGCCAAGTCCTTGCGCACCTGAACGTCGTTGAGCCGCAGCTCTCTCGCTATGGAGGTCGCGGATATATTCTTTACATCCGCCGGCAGTGACTTGAGATAATTATAATATGTAGGCAGCCGCCTTAATGTCTGTGTAGATATTGGGTTTGCAGTGGACATATGCTATACCCCTTTATTCTGCAGATATTCGTCAATAGCGGCAGCCGCATTTTTACCGGCGCCCATTGCAAGAATAACAG
>USGR01000272.1 GCA_900554165.1 uncultured Oscillospiraceae bacterium
GTATATGCTGAGAGTAGTTTTTACATCTGAATGTCCGAGCATCATGGATATTTTGTTGATGTGGGCCTTTTGTTCGGCCATAATCGTCGCAAAGGTGTGTCGTAAAACGTGCGCATGAAACTCAAAGTCGATGTTATATTTCTTTTTAAAACGCTCAAAATATGATGTTATTCCGGAGTAAGCTCTTCGCTTGCCAAATTTGTTGCAGAAAACAAAGCCGTCCGGTCCGGTGAGTTTTTTGTTAAGCATCTTTTCCATGTCAAGCTGTTCTGAATAGATTTCCCTTAAAACATCCAAAACTATCCTCGGAAGCTTAAATGCCCGTTCACTGCTGCCCGTTTTGGTGGTGGATATTTCCTCTTTGACCGATATTTTATACGCCTGCTCATCAAACTTAATATTTTTACTTACAGATGCATCTACTGTCAAAATTCCTGCACTGAAATCAACCTGCCGCCACCTGATGGCAAGCGTTTCGCCTATCCGCAGTCCGGTAAACATCAGAAAGAGGACTATACGATGGAAGGCCGGCGTGCTTTTTGTGTTTTCCAGCACAAATTGCCTCTGCTCCGGTGATAATCCCTTGGTACGCTCCTTTTTCCTGTAGTCTTCAGCTTTGTCACGGTAGCGCTTTATTTTTACCATCGGCGATTGTTCGATTATGCTTTCTACAACGGCATCATCGAACATTTCCATTAAAAACAGCCGCACTCCGTTGATAGTGGATACAGCAATTTGGGGCTGTTTTTTGCTCAGCCTGTCGAGAAAAGCGATGATATCCTTACGCGTAACGTCTCTCATCTTTAGATGTCCAATCCCGGGCTTTATGTGAGAGGTAAATTTGTGGGCATACCATTCAAAAGTTGAGCTTTTGCCGACCGTATGGCGCTTATACTCCATGAGCCATGACAGCCCGTACTCTGCAACGGTTATGTCGCTTTCCTGCCTGCCGACTACATTCGGATTAAGCTTTTTATACCCTATTATCGGATAGAGTTTATTTGCTACTTCCTCGCGTGTTTTGCCGTAAATATACTTTAATGTTTGTTTGCCGTTTTCCTTATATCCGTCGGTATACTGGCCTACCCAGCGTCCGTCTTTTCTCTGATAAATTGAACCCTCGTTGTTGCCGCGCCTTAAATGGCTTTTATTAGCCATATATTAAAATATGAATTAATGAATTTAGAGCAGCTTGAGGATTCATATATTTTATCAAATAAGACAGATTAAGAAAACGGTTAATGGATTTGTGATACGGCACTATCTGTCGATACCTCCTTAATATGCCGCATAATATATAATTGAATTTGTCCCCATTATATATAGCGGCATAATTAAAAGTCAAATTAACGAGTTAAGTTTTTAAAATGATATAAAGTGAGATATCGACCAAAGCACGAGGCTTAAAGGGCTGACGACCTTTCGGTTGCCTATTTGTGAGACAGGAAAGGCGTCACTTCTCATTAAAGTACCGATATTGTTTTTGCCCACAGTGGTGATTTTAACCACATCATCGCAGTCAAAAAAGTCCTTGTTATACTTTTCGGCAAGCCGTCTGGCCTCAGAAGCGGCGGCTATGCCGATGGTTATGTATTGGGGATTGTCTGTAAAGGTGTCTAAAAAGGTGTTAAAATAGTCGTTCATAATACCACCTCGTTATATACGTCTTTGCTGTTAAAATCAGCGCGTTTGGATTATTCAGCCCATCCAAGGACATACAGGATAATACTGCCGTATATCTCAGCCGAAATGCGCAAAAATCGGCTTTCCATAAATAATGGTATCCGGTGCCGCCGGATAAGTGTCATTATAGCCGGGTCATGGCAGCCGCTGCTTGCAGGACAGCGGATTATGCGGGGCAGAATGCTCTGCCCCGCCGCTCGCCGGTCTTGTTTCCTGTATGCTACTATTAACTTGTCAATGTGCGAAGCAAATTTTGCCCTCTATTAATATAAATAACGAAAGGGCACCCAAAACGTACCTCTTTTTTCAAAAAAATTTTATTTTAATTAAAAAAAGCGCAGTCTTATGACTGCGCCTTTAGTCGGATAACTATTTAGTTTTAAAAGTATGATTTGATTATTTTGATTAAGATCTTTTATTATAGAACATGGTATTCCACTGGCATACAACTCATTTAAAAATTCACTTGCTATTTATTACGAATC
>USGR01000273.1 GCA_900554165.1 uncultured Oscillospiraceae bacterium
AGCTATGTTGGAAATCAATATTTCCTGTCCGAATGTGGAACATGGAGGGATTGCCTTTGGACAGGAACCCAAAATGGTTGAATACATAACAAGGGAAATCAAAAAAATTGCGAAACAGCCCATATCTATGAAATTGACACCTAATGTTACCGATATAACGGAAATAGCAAAGGCGGTGGAGGCAGAGGGGGCCGATGCCGTATCGCTTATAAATACGATTACCGGCATGCGCATAGATATTAACACTCGCCGTCCGATACTCAAAAACAATACCGGCGGCATGTCCGGCGGCGCGGTATTTCCTGTGGCGGTTAGAATGGTCAACGAGGTCTACCGCAGCATAAAGCTTCCGATAATAGGCATGGGAGGCATATCCACGTGGCAGATGGCGGTGGAGATGATGCTGGCCGGTGCGTCCGCCGTGCAGGTGGGTACTGCCATGTTCAGCGATGCGTATGCTCCTATAAAAATTATAGACGGACTGGAAAAATACGCCGAAAGCGCGGGACTTGAAAATATAAGCGAGATTACCGGCAAGGTAAATTTGTGGTAAATTTCAGGGCGCGGCTTATCGCATTTGTAAAGAGAGCCGCGCCATTTGAAATCGCCGTTATGTTTTAATGGGAATTTTTTATGGCTTATGTAAAGCGGCGACTTTGCTGGCGGGGAAACACGTAAAAAGCTATTTTCAGGTATGTAGCAAAGCAAGTTGCTAACAGAGAATTTTAGCGCTGGAAATCCGCCGTTGGAACAGCTGCCTGTTAACGGTCTGTAAGACAAGCGGTGCAATTGAAATAAATTCCGTGCGTTGAGATGTTTTTTGGCAATATGCTCTTATAGTGCTAACTCAATCTGTAAAATCAGCCGTTGGTCATGATTAAGCAGCGGTGCGGTATTTATTTGGCTGCGGTGTAAATGCTGCTTAATTGTATATGGCTCTCATCCGGATGCTTTCGGCTGCATTGTTACACAGTCGACTATTCGCAGCTTATTTTTTTGAAATAGTATTATATTTTCTCCCGTTGTAAAAGTATTTCTAATAACGGCACACATATCGTCTGTCCTATGTGCTCGCCTGGGCATTATTGCCGCGCCGGCAGTCCGGCTATGCGCAGATTTATTAAGCTTTAGCTGCTGAGCAATAAGCATACATATCAAAGGAAAAATTATGGAAAAGACACTGTATCTCATACGCCACTGTGAGGCGGATGGCAATTTAAACAGAATATTTCACGGCAATTATGATTCAGACATAACCGAAAACGGTAAACGCCAGCTTGAAAAGCTCAGCCGCCGCTTTGCCGATATACATTTGGATGCACTTTATTCAAGTCCGCTGCGCCGCGCGGTCAAAACTGCCGAGGCGGTAGGAAGCGGCAAAAATCTGGGAATAAATATATGCCCCGGCCTTATTGAAATAAACGGCGGCAGTCTTGAAAACCGGCCATGGAAAGATTTCCCGCTGTTGTCAGAGAGCGAAGCATACAACTGGGTGCATATGCCGGACAAAGTGAAAATGCCCGGCGGCGAAACGATGCATGAGCTGTATAATCGCATATGGGACGCTGTGCTAAGCATAGTAAATGCAGAAAAAGGAAAAGTTATCGCTGCTGTCTCGCACGGCTGCGCTATCCGTGCATTCCTATGCCGCGCGCTGGGCTATGAAATAGACAGACTAAACGACGTCGGCTGGTGCGATAATACGGCGGTAAGTAAAATTGTTTTTGCCGATGACGGAACATGCAGTGTTGCTTATTTTAACGATGCGTCTCATTTGGACAGTGATTTATCTACTATAGAAAAGCAGAATTGGTTTAGGGACAGCGAAAATTATTTTAACGAATAATTGCAGTTTAAAATATATTTGTATATGCGTTTAAAGTATTTTTATGCTTTTGCATTTACAAACAGCAGATTATAAGTTTTAAGTGATAGGGGCGCAATAACTTGGTAATAATGTCGGTAGATTTAGGCCTTGCACGGACAGGCGTTGCTTTTTGCGACAAGTCGGAAATGCTGGCTACCCCCGCGGGGAATATTGAAGAAAGCAATGAAAATGCCCTTGCAGAAAAAATAGCCTCCATGGCGGAGGAAAGAGGCGCGGAAATTATAGTCGTCGGCTATCCGGTAAATATGAACGGAACAATAAGCCCAAGGGCTGAAA
>USGR01000274.1 GCA_900554165.1 uncultured Oscillospiraceae bacterium
GATTAATATAGTTGTCAAAAAGGGATGAATATACTTGACACAATTAACAGCACATTGTATAATATAAATATTGTACAGAGGTTGTACAAACTTCGGTGCAAGAAGAAAAGGATATAAAAATGTCTTTGTATAAAGCCGGAGGGAGGGAATTGGATGAGCAAAGTGCGTATAAAGGAAAACGAGTCACTGGAGAATGCTCTTCGCCGCTTTAAGAGACAGACCGCGCGCGACGGCGTAATTCAAGAGGTTCGCAAGCATGAGCACTATGAGAAGCCCTCTGTAAAAAGGAAGAAGAAGTCCGAGGCTGCCCGCAAGCGTAAGTATCGTTAAGAGCCGTTTGTGCTTGACAATGCAGCTTTAACAAAGCTTCTAACGCAAAATTAAGAGAGGATACTTTCAACTACGACAGAAATGTTAGTTGATGTGGTATCCTCTTTTTAAATTATGTATATTAAAGAGCAAGCTCTACAAATGCCGCTGTGCTGCATGAATTGATGCTGCTGCGCAGTTTAAGTATCTTACGTATGCTTGCATGATATGAAATGCAGTGCGTGCTTATATCTGTTATTTTGCCGTGCCGGATGGCGCTTTTAATATGTCAATTATCACCTTTAAGACTGCTGCCGTATACGTCGGTGACCTCTGTTATTGTCACAAAGGCGTCTTCATCTATAGACATGACTATGCTTTTTAGCCGTGAAATTTGAAACCTGTTTACTACAAAATAAATAACGGTAATCTCGCTGTCATTGTAAAAGCCCTTGCCGGGAATATGGGTAAGTCCTAATCCATAAGCTTCTGACAGCGCCTGACTGATTTCATCCGCCTTACTTGTTATAATCATTGCAGCCTTTGCCTTGTCGAGCCCTTCGACAATAAAATCTACTGCTTTTACAGAGGCGGCATATGCGATAATTGAATAAAGCGGAAGAGTCCAGCTTCTCATGATTAAGCCTATGGCTATATATAGAATAACATTATAAATCATAATAAAGGTGCCGACAGTTATGCCTATTTTCTTGGCAAAAATGATAGCTGTTACTTCAAGTCCGTCGCTGGCTCCGCCAAACCGCATGGTAAGTCCGCTGCCAACGCCTGAGAGTATGCCGCCGAAAAGTGCGCATAAAAGCAAATCGTTTCCGGCAAAGGGAGAAGAAGTAACGGTGTCTACCGGCAAAATATAGTTTATAACATATGCCGAAAGGGAGCAGATTATAACAGAAAATAAGGAATATACGGTAAATACCGTGCCCTGCTTTTTATGACCGTAAATAAAAAACGGGATATTAAGTACAAGCAGGAAAAGCGAATATGTAAAAGCATCCGGCGTAAGCTCCCATAAAAGCATTGATGTGCCGGAAAGTCCGCTGTCGTAAATATTTACCGGCGCTAAGAACATGACAACGCCTATTGAATTAATTATCCCGGCAAAAAAGATTATCAGGAAATTTTTAAGTTTAAGATTTTTTAAATCGTTAATTATTTTTTTCACAACTACCTCCTTTGGTTGAATGTACGACTGACTTAGTATATAATAATTATAACAAAGGACTATGGGCTCATTCAACTTTTATTTTTGTCTGATTTTGTCTTTTGCGCAGCTTTAACAAAGCTGTAAGCTTGATAAATAGAGTAAAATATTATGCGCGATTGTTTGAGCCGTTTTGATTTTATAATGGCATATATAGACCTAAAAATCGTTAAAACAGGGACTGTTTGATATGGGAATATTTAAGCCTGATTACAGGTTTAATTCAATACTGGATATATCATTGGAATTTTTAAGCGAAAAGGGCATTAAGGCGCTCCTTTTAGACGTCGACAATACCTTGGCGCATCATTTCAGTCAGACGCCGATAGACGGCCTTGAGATTTGGTTAAAGAATATAAGCGATGCAGGAATAAAGGCGGTAATACTTTCAAATGCGAGAAGCAGCCGAGTTGAGCCGTTTGCAAATAAAATCGGAGTAGGCTATACGCCAAAGGCGATGAAGCCGCTTCCTATTAAAGCATGGAAAAGCTGCCGCAATATGCAGGTTAAGACTAAAAATACTGCTATAATAGGCGACCAGCTTTTTACGGATATGCTGTGCGGAAGTCTGGCCGGCATAACGACGATATTGGTAACGCCAATGC
>USGR01000275.1 GCA_900554165.1 uncultured Oscillospiraceae bacterium
GTGTAAATGTGTTTTATTTCAATTTCATTGTCCGTAAAAAGTTGAAAAAATTTATATAGTTATTGACAATTAACAAAAAACTGTTATAATAGCTGTTATAAAATATTAAAATTAAATAAGAAAAAGGTGATAGTCATGGCAATGCTGGCACTAAAGCCCCCTATGGGATGGAACGCGTGGAATTATTTTGGCCCGGGTGAAATCTGTGAGCAGGTGATAAAAGAAACAGCGGATGCAATGGTAGATGAGGGCTTTTTAGAAGCAGGCTACAATATATTGTCGATAGACGACAGGTGGATGTCGAAAGAGCGGGACGCCGACGGCAATCTTCAGGCCGACCCTGAAAGATTTCCCAGCGGAATGAAAGCCATCGGCGATTATATTCACTCAAAAGGGCTCAAATACGGACTATATGAAGGGGCCGGAGTGCTTACATATGCCGGTCAGGCCGGAAGTTTTGGCTATGAACGTCAGGATGCGAAAAAATTTGCTGAATGGGGCGTAGACCTTTTAAAATATGATTTTGGATATACAACGCCGGGCGCTAATGAAATAAATCTATTCCGCCGCATGGGGCAGGCGCTGCGCGAAAGCGGCAGAGATATTATATTTTCCGCTTGCCTTGGCCGACGTGAGGTCGCCGAGTGGATGAAGAGCTGCGGTGCAAACATGTGGCGGCTGTGCGGAGACATTACTGACAACTGGGATTCTATAATGAAGGTTATAGACAACGCAGTAGGTCTTGAACCTTATGCAGCAAAGGGTGCGTGGAACGACCCTGACATGATGGTTGTTGGGCTTAACGGTCAGGGCTATGTCGGTCAAATAGGCGGCGGAAAGGGCTGCACTGTAAATGAATATGAGGCACATTTTGCCGTTTGGTGTATGCTATGTGCTCCGCTTATTATGGGACACGACGTAAGAAATACTACTCCTGAAATAAAGAAAATACTCCTTAACAAAGAGCTTATTGAAATTAACCAGGACGATTTAGGCGTCGTAGCTTATAGAATGCCGCATGTTTCATATCTAAGCGATAAGGACTTTATTCTCGCTAAGCCGCTTGCAAATGGTGATATCGCTTTTTGCCTGCTTAATCCGCGAGAGACAGCAAGGAACATGATTTTGGCGTGGGACTTCTGCGGTTGGGAGGTTACCGATACTGTTAGAATGAGAGACGTACTGCTGCATGAGGATATGGGCGAATTTAAAAACGGTCTGGCGTACAGAGTAGAACCTCATTCTGCTAAGGTGTTCAGAGCTACAAGAGTATAGATTATTTTTACCGCTTTATGCTGAGTGCTGATTTATAACGGTAAAAACATCTTTTTCAATATCAATATGCAACTCAAATTAATCGTTTTATAATGAAAACGGTACAGAAACATCTCTGTACCGTTTTTTATTTATCTTTTGACTACCGCCATTTATTTGCGCAGGCGGCGGAAAACACACACACGATATATTTTCAAAAATTTTGCATATGCAAAGCAAAAGCATGCATAAAAATCCCGCAATTTTCACCAATGAAGACTGAAGCCTTTCTGTTTAACCAGTTCACCTGTATAGCAGGTAATGCAATGTTTTTGTTCAATATTCGTTGGCAGCCAATTTGCTGCCGTGCTCTTTTCAGTCGATACAATCCGTTAATAAATAAACTGCCTAAGTTAGTTATTAACTTTAAGCAATATATTATTTTCATCTGATATTTTACAGTAGTCCAGATATTACAACACGCAATGCGGAAAGCAGCGCCGTCATAATGTGTCCGCTTGCCCAACGAGTGATATTACGGCATCTGTCTTAGCCAATATCAGAAAATATATCTGCTAAAACTTATGACCTATACCGTTTTAAACCGTATTGGATAAAATATTACATAATTGTGTGCGCTCATGTAAAGCACAGCGTCTGGACACTGTATCAAATTAATTATGAGCGCATTCATGCTCGCCGCAGCCGTGATTTTTGCATACTTCGCCGCTGTCATGACAACTGTGATGCTCGCCGCTTTCTTTAGCATGATGACTGCAATTGGCATCCGATTCTTGTACAAGCACGCCGCTGAGATAGACGCTTACGGCCGTATCAGCATCGCCGGTTATACCTGCATACAGCTC
>USGR01000276.1 GCA_900554165.1 uncultured Oscillospiraceae bacterium
TAACCTGCGGCGACGTAGGCTGCGACGTAGCGGCTGGGGCAGATATAACCTGCGGCGACGTAGGCTGCGACGTAGCGGCTGGGGCAGATATAACCTGCGGTGATGTAGGCTGTGACGTAGCAGCTGGGGCAGATATAACCTGCGGTGACGTAGGCTGCAGCGCATCAGCTGGAGCCAATATAAACTGCGGTGATATTGCCGGTGATGTGGAGTCATCGGGCGCTATATCGTGTCAAAGCATTGGCGGAAATGTAGCGGGAGATGTAAATACCGAGCTCAAAATAAGCTGCGACAGAATTGAAGGCGATGCGTCCGCCAAAGGGGAAATTGTTGTCACAGGCGATATATCCGGAGATGTATCGGCTTCCGACATATTCTGCAATGCCATTGACGGCGATGCAAGGGGCGGTAAAATCACCTGCGGCAGAATTGAAGGCGATGCTACATCAAATGGCAATATTACGGTGACAAATAATATATCGGGCGACGTCAGTGCTGATATAGATGTGGCATGCGGACAAATCGGCGGCGATGCAAGGGGCGGTAAAATCACATGTAAAAATATCGAAGGCGATATATCGTCTTGTAATGGCGATATACACTGCCAAAATATCGCCGGCGATGTAAGCTGCACCGGCAATATTTATTATGCCAATTCATCCGAAAAGTGATATCGTCCGGCACAAATTTTTCCACTTGCCGCCGCGCTTATGAGAATGTCCTATGCAAAAAGTCCCGTCATTTCATCCTCAGTCACAGATATAGCCATAAATGGTCATTATTGGCAAGCAAAAGCTTAAACTTAAGCATATTAATATCCTTGAAAAATGGTATACTTTTATAAGTATTTTGCTAAATAGGCGGGGGAGAAAAAATGAAATTTATAAATGGTACATGGTTTGAGTTTCAGCACCATAACAAACCGGAGGGTAAGTATTACAATCCTCAGAGCAAGGAATTTACCGATGAGCAGTGGCGTACAAAAATCGGTGAAATACACGATGCTGGGATGGAGTATATAGTATTGTTGGCAAGCGCGCTTGATTATGCAGCTTATTTTCCAACTGATGTTTTGCCGCCGGCGGATTTAAAATGCAAAAATCCAATGGATGTGCTTATGTCGGAGACGGAGAAGCTCGGCATGAAAGTCTTTGTAAGCACCGGATTTTACGGCGACTGGACGCGTCCGGATATAAATACTACCGACAAAGAGATAATGAAGCGGGAAAAGACGGCGATGGGCCAGCTTTATGAGCAGTTTGGAAAATACAAGAGCTTTTATGGATGGTATTTCCCAGACGAGGCATATCTTGGCAATTATTTCAGAGAAGGCTTCATTGATTATTTAAATGATTATGATAGCTATGCCAAATCATTTGACAGCACCAAGAAAACGTTAATAGCGCCTTACGGAACAAGAGTGGTAAAGTGCGACGATGTATATGCAAAGCAGCTTGAGGAGCTGAATGTGGACATAGTAGCATATCAGGACGAAGTCGGGGTTCAGAAAACAAAGGTTGAGGAGCTGCCGGAGATATTTGAGCGCATAAGAAAGGTACATGACAAGGTTGGCAAATCTAAGATGTGGGCAGATATGGAGCTTTTTGAGTTCGAGGGCGTACCATATAAAAGCGCGCTTCTGCCGCCGAAATTTGAGAGAATAAGACAGCAGATAGAAGCTATTTCTCCGTATGTAGACGAGATACTTACATTCGACTATCAGTCGGCTATGAACAAGCCGGGAACAACGGCGTTTGCCGGCGTAAAGGAAAGCGAGAAGCTTTATGCCGACTATGTAAATTGGAAAGACAGCTTTAAATAATACTTTCGGTTATAGATTATAATATAAATAAGTTCGGCGGACGGTATGTTTTTATATCTGCTGTCTGCCGGATTATATTTAATAAAATTAGCACTTGAAATGTACGCACGTTTATGGTAATATATATGACACTGAGTTTTATGCAGTGATATGTATATATTTTAGCTGGTTTTAGGCTATAATATTATATAACGCGCAGAAACAAATGGCAGTGTAAAAATTATGTATATATGGGGGTATAGCTCAGCTGGGAGAGCGCTTGAATGGCATTCAAGAGGTCA
>USGR01000277.1 GCA_900554165.1 uncultured Oscillospiraceae bacterium
TTTTCAATGCATAGAGAATTTTATAATATTTTGTAAAATAATTTTCTGCAAAAGTATATCGCGGGAAACAATAACAATACTCTACCGACATAAATCTCAGATATTTCACCATATGCGGCGACAAAGCTTGGGCATGAACATAAAAATCAGATTTCAACATATTCTGCCATCCATATAAGGCAATACCAACTTAGGCAAAGTATATATATGCAAGAAACGCATCTTCCACCACGAATTGGCAGTCACCTACAATCGCATTAAGAGAAGAAGCAAACAAGATGTCATAAGCATAAATTTATAATAATATAAACGAGCGGCTTAATATCACCACTACGCCATTAAAAGCATAATATGTGACTGAACCCTTTCGTGCAAAAAATAAATTGAGAGGTCAAAGCCATGTCTTTTACCGACAGAGAATTATTTGCAAGAATGTTAAAATGCGAGGCTGAGGGTGAGGGCGATACCGGAATGCGGGCCGTTGCTACAATAATAATGAACAGGGTTAACGCTTCTACCGGCGAATATCAAAGGGTATGTCAGGGAGATATAAGGCTAGTGCTGCTTCAGGAAGGGCAGTTTGACTGTGCAAGGGATATAGTCGGCGGACGGCCAAATCCGCGCTCAATATATTCACTGACTCCTGACCAGATTCAGTATGATATTGTCGACTGGGCATTCGGCGGCGGACTGCTGAACGCCGTTGGCGATTGCCTGTGGTATCTCAATCCATTCAGGCCCTCCTGTTCACAAAATTTTCCCGGAGACTCTGGTACATTTCACACCCGCATAGGCAATCACTGCTTTTATCGGCCTACGCCGTATTACGATAATACTTAAATTTATATGCCGCCTTAAATAATACATATTCATTTCAGCTATTAAACCACCAATTTAAGCTTTATCAGTATTTGTTATGTATTGTAATTTCGGCGGAGATTGGAGTTTATAATGGAGCAAACTACAAATTATAATACTAATTCGCCATCGGCAGGAAGCAGCGTCTACCCGCAGTCGTCCGGAGTGAACACTGCGGCAGGAAATATTAACAGCAGCGGTCCCGCCGGAAACAATATCTCTTTGCCTCAGGCACAATCGGGATATAACGTTTATCCTCAATCTTCATATAGCCTGCAAGGTCAAACAAACAGCACAATGACTCAAAACACTGCCAATAGCGGAATGCAAAACATGGCCGGCAATGCATCTTCTAATATATCTATACCATCTACATCTGTTCTGCCTTATTCGCCATACAGCACCGACTCGGCTATTCAGTATCAGGCGCCCGCACAATCAGGAATTCGTACTATTCAGCCGCTGAATATGCCGCTGCAAAACAATGAAAACACTCCCGAAACGCTGACTAACCCGATATACATACCTGGCTTTTTAAGGCAGAATATCGGGCGTTGGATGAGAGTGGAATTCCTTATAGGGAACACTATGACCGACCGCGTCGGAGTACTTACCGAAGTCGGTGCAAGCTATATACTGCTGCATTCAATAGACCCTAACAGCTATATTTTGTGTGATATGTTCTCTATTAAATTTGTAGTTATCATTAACACTGATAATTATGGCTCACTGTTTATCGACCAATAATTTTAAAACTCTTAGCATAAGTATTAATTTTAAGCTATCTTTATATTTTTAAAAACGGCCGTTCTCTCGAACGACCGTTTTTATTTAAGCTGTTATGATATTCAACTTACTTTTTTACCATTTAAGCTTTCTTTTTAAAGCCCATTTTTTTCTCCTCACCTTTTATTATACGCTTTATGTTTTCACGATGCTTTATAATTACTATTACGGCAATTATCAGCGCAAACAGCGTCTCAAAATTCTTCTGCCCCATGTTAAACGGAGAATATGTGTAAGCGCTGGCTGCATGCGTAAAATCATATATAAGATATGTGGCGATAGGCAGCGCTATTGATGCCGCTATTGATGAGAGAGATACTATCCTGCTGATGGCAAAGCATATTAAAAAAACAGCTATTATTATAAGAAACACGCGCCAGTCAATAAGCAGCACCATTGCGGCTGAGGTTACTACCCCTTTGCCGCCCCTAAGGCCAAAATAAATCGGGTAAAGAT
>USGR01000278.1 GCA_900554165.1 uncultured Oscillospiraceae bacterium
TAAATTATCTGCTCTCTTTAATAACCTTAAGACGTGAAAACTCTTCGCGTTCTTTTTCCTCAAGTGATTCATTAATAAACTTGACGTCGTGCTCTAATTTAGGAATAGTAATATTTTTAAGGGAGTTGGCCCTTTTCTGAGTTTTTTTAATAGCGCTTGCCAGCCTATATACGCTGTTTTCAATTTCGGCAAGCTTTACAGTAAGCTTTTTAACCTTGTCGAATTTAACATACGCCTCATCAAGAGATGCGCGGGTATTGATTATGCCGTAATAATTCTTTTCCGGCGACTCGGTATATTCTACTGACGGAATTTCAATTCCCATTACCGAGTGATATTTTATATTTACGCCATTATCTATCGGCACAGACAGTGCTGCTTCATCGTTTATACCAAGTGTTATATTAGCGCGCTGCAGCGCCTTGTACGCCTCACTGTAGGTGGTGTCTATCAGCTGCTGAATTTCATTGGCAACATCAATCAAAGACATAGCCTCACGTATGAGGATGTTTCTTTTGCGGTCCATCAGCTCATAACCGACCTTTGCAAGACTCAAAGATTTTTTTGTATTAATAAGCGCGCTTTTGGTAGGAGTAACCTGTCCCGCCATAATGTCGCCTCCTTCGTTTCAAATCAGCTTTCAGCTTGCTTATAGCGCTTATCCAGCAACTTGTCGTCAATTCTGTCAAGCTCGCTTCTCGGCAGGGTAGAGAGGACTTCCCACCCCATATCCAAAGACATATCAATGCTGCGATTTTCAGTGTGCGACTGGTTTAAAAACACTTGCTCAAATCTATTTCCAAATTCAATATATTTCTTATCCGTCTCCGACAGCTCATCCTCGCCGATAACAGAGGCTAAAGAGCGTGCATCGTTAACCTTGGCATAGGATGAATAAAGCTGATTGGCCAAGTCAACGTGGTCGTCACGGGTATACTCAGCACCTATACCGTCTTTCATAAGTCTTGAAAGGGAGGGGAGAACGTTTACAGGAGGATATATACCCTTGCCCTCAAGTGCGCGGTCGAGCACTATCTGACCTTCGGTAATATATCCGGTAAGGTCCGGCACCGGATGCGTTATGTCGTCATTAGGCATTGTTAGAATTGGAATTTGCGTGACAGAGCCGCTGCTGGTATTAATCATACCGGCGCGCTCGTAAAGAGACGCGAGGTCAGAGTAAAGATAGCTTGGAAATCCCTTACGTCCTGGAATTTCGCCCTTTGAGGAACTAAACTCGCGCACAGCTTCAGCGTAAGATGTAAGGTCGGTCATAACGACAAGCACATGCTTGCCAAGGTCGTATGCAAGATATTCTGCCGCCGTCAGTGCACAGCGGGGAGTAAGAATTCTTTCTATAATCGGGTCATTTGCAAGATTTAAAAACATAACGGTGTGGTTAAGCACGCCGGAGGATTCAAATGAGTGCCTAAAGAAATCGGCGACGTCGTTTTTAACGCCCATAGCGGCAAAGACTATGGCAAACTCGCCGCTATCGGAGCCCGTCAGCCTCGCCTGACGTACAATCTGCGCTGCAAGCTCATTGTGGCACATACCTGAGCCGGAGAAAATAGGCAGCTTCTGGCCGCGTATAAGCGTCGTAAGCACATCTATAGACGATATGCCGGTATTTATATAGTTTCGCGGATATACCCTCGAAACGGGATTTATAGGACTGCCGTTTATATCTCGGCGCACTTTTGGAAAAATTTCACCCATGCCGTCGGCCGGCTCACCCACGCCATTGAATATTCTGCCGAACATCTCCGGCGACATAGCCAGCTCCATCGGATGCGCCGTAAATACCGAGCGCGTATTTGTAAGCGAAATTCCAACCGTGCCCTCAAACACCTGTATGACGACGCGCTGTCCGTCTATCTGCACTATTCTGCCCATGCGTGAGGAGCCGTCGTCTAAATTTAATTTTACTATCTCCTCAAACGAAGCGTCCTCGACGCCGTCTAAAACAACCAGCGAGCCCTTTATTTCACTAAGTCCAACGTGTTCAATAATCATAGATAAAACCCTCCCTTAATTTAGCGGCCCGATATTAGAGCATCCATAGTTTTATCTATATCGGT
>USGR01000279.1 GCA_900554165.1 uncultured Oscillospiraceae bacterium
ATATCATACCCGTAACTACTGCCGACAAATCCGGTATGGTGTTCTTTTCCTTCATTACAAAGCATGCCGCGCTTTCAAATATTATACACGACAATACTGATACTACCGTTATAAGCAGCGCATGCAGCCCATAGTAGAATACCATTATCAAATTTATAAACGCAAGACATATAATTACATCCAGCATTATAAGCCAGCTGTATTCGCCGTAGCTATGTCCCGCTGATGGCAATTTTTTAGTTTTCACTGCCGCTTCCTCCGAGCTTTAATTATTTAGTATATTTACTAAATTGTCTGATTAATTCTATACTCCTGCTAATCTGCATAGATTTTGCCCCAAAATAAACAGGCTCATTTTCCTCTGTCTGCTATATAGCAGTTATTATATATAGTTTTGTATTTTTATTTCTATTTTAAACAGCGCAAGACCGCATCAGGCGAAGCAGTATTGCCGGTTCCGTCACATAACAAGTAGATTTATTACCATATCCCGCCACGCATTTTGCAATTTGCTGTGTACTTGCATAAATATCGTACAATTTTTATATCATAGCATTTGCCAAACCTATTTGCCCAGACTTTTCGCATTTGTGCCCGCATTTTTTACAAAGCTCCGCTTAGTTTCAGCTATGTCTATTACACACAGCACAGCCGATTTTGAGCCTTGATATGTGGCGATTGTATATCCAGCACTTTCTATGTACTCCGCCGGCTAAACTCATTGAGCAGAGTTTTCCTTTTTTGCGCTCATGTTTTTCTTATACAGCTCCGCTTTATGAAGTATATTCGCCGACTTTCCAACTATTTTGCGGAGATTTATCCCCGACGGGCATACGTATGAGCATAAGCCGCAGCCTATGCATTTTTTCGAGCGTTTGAAATCGGCGCCGTCAATATTCTCATTCTGATAATCTCTCAATATATAGCATGGCATTATTTTCTGCGGACAAATATTTACGCACCGTCCGCAGCCAATACAGGCCGTCGCATGACGCGTTTCCTTTTCAGACAGCACAGTTATAGCGCTTAGCCCCGGAAAGACAACAGAAGTCGCAGACATCGCCTGACCCAGCATAACATCGTTGACAATTATTCGCCCCGGCTTTGATTTTAAAGAGCAACGCTCTATTAACTCAATTATCGGCGTGCCTATCTCAGCCTCTATATTCTGTGGATGCTCTACCGCACTGCCGCTGACGGTTATCATCTGCCGGAAATTAAGCCGTTCCTCAGCACATGCTTCATATAAGGCCTTAGCCGCCTGTATCCCCATTATAAAAGTCCCCTCAGGAAGTGTGGGTGTAAAGGGATAGTTTCCGGTGAGCTTTATAATCTTAATATCGCCTATGGTATCGTTTGTTTTTTTGCTGCAGTCGTCGCCGTACATAATTATGTGCCTGCTTACCCCGCCCATGGCGTTTGAAAGCATCTGCATGCCGCCGCACACCGCTTTTGTGTATTTTAACAGCACAGCCGTACCGCTTGATATATATGGCTGTGAATCTAATGACGACAGCGCTATGGCTGTATATTCCCCATCATTTATAAGCTGCAGCTTTTCATGCAAAAATGTGCCGTCTATCTCATCTATTATGCCGGCCTGCTTTGCCCTCTCCACAAGCTGGTTCATAGACATCTCCGGCAAGGAGATGTCTGTAAAATCGTACTCAATGCTTTCGGCCGCATTATCGGTATTGGACTGCGCGTCCTCCGCTTCTTTATCATCTGTAGCTGCCGGCTCCGTATTCGCCGCGGCCTCTTTTGCATTATCTGACACCTTATCCGGATTATCCTCTTCGCTAACAAAAGCTGCCGGTGCTTCTTCTGAAGTATCAACGCTCGCATCGGCACTGCCGAGCTCCTCCTGCCGCGTACTTTCTTCTCCGCCGCCCGATACAGTTATTTGTATGCAGCTAACTCGCCTGTAATATGGATGTTTCTTCTCAACAATTCCCTCAAATATTCCGTCAAACGGGGATATAAGCCTAAGCTCCCTATCGTCTTTCGCATATGCCAATATCTGCCCTCGCTGGATTTCACTTCCTATTTTAAGGCCTTCTGGATAAAAATCTTTTGCG
>USGR01000280.1 GCA_900554165.1 uncultured Oscillospiraceae bacterium
GTATATAATGATTATATTCATAGTATACGGTGATGTATTATTTTTTCAGCTTACACAAATCGCAGCCGATTTTTTATTGGGGGTGATGCTTTTGCAGCCAGTTCTATGGGCCGCGGGCGGTACAGGATTTACTTTTATTATGACCGCCTTAGGCGCAGCTATGGTATTCTTTTTCAGGAAATCTATAAGTTCTTCTGTTCAGCGCGTATTTTTGGGCTTTGCTGCTGGAGTGATGATTGCCGCTTCGGTTTGGAGCCTTCTTATTCCAGCTATTGAAGAGGCGGAATCAAGCGGGAAAATAGGCTGGATTCCAGCAGCAGGTGGATTTTTGCTCGGTGTTGCATTCTTGCTGCTTTTAGATATTATTCTACCTCACCTTCATATCCGAACAAACAAATCGGAAGGGGTTCATTCGTCATTTAAAAGAACTACATTGCTTATTTTAGCAGTGACGCTTCACAACATACCTGAAGGTATGGCCGTGGGACTTTCTTTCGCTTTGGCAGGTCAGCACGGCGGAGACCCTGCCGCATTTTCCGCGGCCTGTGCTCTTGCGCTTGGTATGGGAATACAGAATTTTCCAGAAGGCGCTGCAGTTTCTCTTCCGCTCCGGCAGGAAGGACTTTCGGCGGGAAAGTCTTTCCTATACGGCAGCCTATCCGGTCTTGTAGAATTTATTTTCGGCGTATTAGTAGTGCTTATTGCCGGTTCTATTCAACCGCTTATGCCATGGATGCTCGCATTTGCGGCAGGGGCCATGATGTATGTAGTTGTTGAAGAACTTATTCCTGAAGCGCATCTCGGCGAGCATTCAAACATTGGCACATTAAGCGTAATGGGCGGATTTATAATTATGATGGTTCTTGACGTCGCCCTTGGATAAATAGCCTTAATTTCTTTTAAATATTGACATTAATCCGAGCCCAAAAACGCTGTTTTAGTTATATGTTTTCATTCAAAAAGGCATATAAAAGCTTTTATATTCATCACTGTACAATCTATTTGTTCTCATAAACAGAAATAAAAAAAGCAGCGGATATTCCGCTGCTTTTCTGCTTGATTATTCAATTGTAATAGAATGACTCTCAGGCAGCTTTTTCATTTCCTTCTTAGGAATCGAAAGCTTTAGAATGCCATCTTCAAACTTTGCTGAAACATCTTTTTCTTTTACATCGTCACCGACATAAAAACTCCTGCTGCATTGTCCTGCATATCGCTCTCTGCGAATATAACGGCCTTTCTTATCCTTTTCATCCTTGTTTAGACCTTTTGCAGCACTTATGGTAAGATATCCGTTTTCCACCTGAGCCTTTATTTCATCCTTCTTAAAGCCCGGCATGTCGATATCTAACTCATAAGTATCATCTGTCTCACGTACATCCGTCTTCATAAGATTTTTGCCATGTCTGCCATACAGCGGATTGCGACGGCCAAACGACGGCATCATTTCAAAAGCATCGTCAAACATTTCATCAAATAAATTTTCTCCAAAAATACTCGGCAACATAAATCATTCCTCCAATCACTTATGCAATTATTTTCTGCAACTGTGGGAAGTATTTCTCGCGGCAGCAGTTTTCGTTGCCTTTTTTTTAGTTTTTATATGTACCTCTCTGGGCTTCCTGCCCTCTTTCTTGGTACATTTTTATTATAACTCAAAAATTAGCACTGTCAAGAGGAGAGTGCTAATTTTAACAAAAACATAACAAACATAACACTTTCTTAACATTTTATCTTTTAGCTTAATCTAAGCCGTGTTAAAATTATAAGTAAAAATATTTTTAAAAATCTTTGTTCTATTTAACCGGCAGTTGGTACTAATTTCATAATATTAATTTATAATTTTGCCTTTTCCATATAAGTGCCCGCTGTTTCCTAATAGCTTTATATTTTAACTTTTATGCTTTAATATTGCAAATATTTATTCCAAAAAGGCGGCAAGCGTTTTCAGCCGCTTTTTCAAGGATATACGACATATCCACTCCGCGAAGTTCTGCCGCTTTCTGCGCAGTAAAGGCAATCATCGATGAGCAGCATCTCTGACCGCGGCATGGCACCGGAGCCATATAAGGC
>USGR01000281.1 GCA_900554165.1 uncultured Oscillospiraceae bacterium
TAATAGCCGCAGCGCTTATAATAGGACTTTTTAACGAAAGAAAGCTTGCAGATTTTGAAGAAATGATGTTTAAAAGAATAAAGCATTTCTTTTGCAAAGATAAAGGGAAAAACGCGCCGAAAAAAATAAGCAGCTGCCGCAGGATTAAGACATCAACAAATCATTCCGACAGACGCTGCGCATGAGAATTGGTAAGGTAGTCCCGTTTTTTTGACAATGTTTTGTGAGATTCTTCAATTCTCACATTCATATGATATGTATCTATTCTAAGCATTCAGCAAATTTGATAAGCATAAACCACACATCTTACAGATGCTTGAAAATATTAAAAAGCTGTTTTATATCTCTCCCAATTTTAAAACCGTTCTCTTACTTGTTAAGAGAACGGTTTTATCTTTTACAAAAGCGTTTATTAACGCTCTAAAAATCATCTGCTATAAATTTTCGCCTATGCCTATGGCCTTTAAATTGTACTCTATCAAATGCTGCTTTGATTTCGGCACACATGCTTCAACAGCGCCTTTAAGCGCCTGATTTGAGCAAAACGCCGACTCTTTAAACAGCTTGCCGAGCATTATCATATTTGCAAGGCCGTTAAGCTCGTTTTCCTCCGCAAGCTCAGTTGCCGGGACGTAAAAAGCCTTAACGTCATTGCGCGAGACTTTCTCGTCTATAAGCGAACTGTCAATTATGACAATGCCGTCCTGTTCAACAGAATCTATAAATCTCTCAAATGACGGACGGTTCATAGCCAAAAACACATTCGGCTTTACCACAAGCGGAGAGCCTATCGGCTCGTCGGATATACACACGCTGCAGTTTGCTGTGCCGCCTCTCATCTCCGGTCCGTAGGACGGGAGCCACGACACTTCTTTTTCATCTGCAAGGCCTGCCCCGGCTATTACCTTGCCCATGAATAATATGCCCTGACCGCCGAAACCTGCTATTTTTATCTTATATTCCACGCTGTCCGCCCCCCTCTACTGCTTATCGCCGATATCCTTATAAACCCCAAGCGGGTAATAAGGTATCATGTTGTCGCGCAGCCACTGCATCGCCTCAACCGGAGAAAGCCCCCAGTTGGTCGGGCAGGTGGACAGCACCTCTACTATGGAAAAGCCCTTTTTCTCTATCTGGTTCTTAAATGCCTTGACTATGGCCTTGCGCGCCTCTTTTATATGTGGTACGCTGTCCACCGATACGCGCTGTGCCAGCGCCACGCCGTCTAATGTGGACAGCATTTCGCACACCCTTATCGGGTTGCCAGAGTAGGATACATCTCTGCCATAGGGGGTAGTCTGCGTTACCTGACCCGGCAGAGTAGTCGGTGCCATCTGTCCGCCTGTCATGCCGTATATGGCGTTGTTTATAAATATTACCGTTATGTTTTCGCCACGGGTAGCGGAATGCACCGTCTCCGCCGTGCCTATCGCCGCCAAGTCGCCGTCTCCCTGATATGTAAACACAACATTGTCCGGATGCGCTCTCTTAACGCCCGTCGCCACCGCCGGAGCACGGCCGTGCGGCGCTTGTATCATATCGCATTCAAAATAGTTATAGGACATTACCGAGCATCCCACCGACGCTATGCCTACCGTGCGTCCCTCTACTCCAAGCTCGTCTATCGCCTCAGCCACAAGGCGGTGGACTATGCCGTGCGTGCAGCCCGGGCAGTAATGCGTATCCACATCGCACAGCGCTTTTGGCTTTTCAAATACTACAGACATGCTATTACCTCCCCAGCTCCATTATTTTTGCAAGCACTTCGCCCGGTTCGGGTATCACGCCGCCGGTGCGGCCGTAAAACTCCACCGGCACTGCGCCGTTCACCGCGAGTCTCACGTCTTCTACCATCTGGCCCATGCTCATCTCAACCGAAAGGAAGCATTTGACCTGATTTACATATTTAGCAATAGTGTCCGTCGGATACGGCCACAGCGTTATGGGCCGGATGCAGCCGGCTTTTACGCCCTGCTCCCTCGCCTCTTTAACCGCCGCCTTTACTATCCTGGAGGTAGCCCCGTATGCCACTACTGCTATCTCAGCGTCCTCCATGAGATATTCC
>USGR01000282.1 GCA_900554165.1 uncultured Oscillospiraceae bacterium
GTATATTACCTTTACTAAATTCAGTAATTTATATCATTAAATTAGATTGAAGTCAAGTATAATTACTTGTCAATAAAATCCTTTAAAATATGGCTTATTTTTTCTGCGTTTTTCTCGCTCGACGCAATTATTAAAATAGTATCATCGCCGGACACCGTACCTATTATCTCTGATATATCCATAGCGTCAATAGCAGCAGCCGATGCCGGCGCCGTGCCGGAATAGCACTTCACGACAACATCGTTCATTGCGAAATTAACGCTCACTATCGAGCTTTTAAGTATTGTTTTGTAATTGTTCATAGGTGAATTCGGCTGACGGTGAACATATCTTGAACGGCCGTCGTGCCCCTGCGCTTTGATTAAATGAAGCTCTTTAATATCCCGCGAAACCGTTGCCTGCGTGACATTATAGCCCGCCTCTTTCAAAAGGCGCGTAAGCTCTTCCTGAGTATCCACATAATTTTCTGAAATTATATTAAGTATAGCCCTCTGCCGCTCGCCTTTCATACTATTCTTCCTTTCAGATATCCATTCGGTCTCTCATTTTGCTCTTAAAAATATGATAAAAGCTGTCGCTTTTTATTTTTATCAGCTGTGCATATTTATCAGGTGATTTTCTCACCTTTATCCTCTCATCGCCGTTAAGGCGTATATACTCTTCGCCGTCTATTGTCAGCATAACCTCGCTGCACGGCCGTATGTCGCACGATATCTCAAGCAGTGAATTTTCTCTGACCAGTATTGAGCGTGAAAACAGCGAGTGCGGACAAATCGGCGTTATCATTAAGCTGTCAAGCAACGGGTCGATTACCGGGCCTCCCGCTGATATTGCATATGCCGTTGAGCCGGTCGGGGTAGAGACAATAAGCCCATCTGCACGGTATTTGCTCATATCGACGCCGTCGCATTTTACCGATATATCCACTATTCTCGAAGTTACGCTTTTAGCAACAACGATATCGTTAAAAGCGAGAAACTCATTGCTGCCGCTTTCATTTTCCACAGTAATATCAAGCATCATGCGCTTTTCGGTCTCATAGTCTCCGGTTTTAAGAGCAGAAAGACGCGCAAGCTCGTTAACCTCAAGGCCCGCCATAAAGCCTAAACGTCCGGTATTAATGCCAAGTATTGGCTTCTTATATACCGCCGCCTTTTTGGCGTTATGTATAATAGTACCATCGCCGCCGATTATTATGACAAAATCGCAGCTTTCGTCTATTATGTCCTCCCCCTCGGCAGCGAGCATTACCGCTATTCCATTCTTCTCAAGTACCGAGCATACCTCATCAGCATATGACTTAATATTCTGCTTTTCATAGTTTGGTATTACCGCTGCTTTCATATTCTGCTCCTAAAATCTAATTTAAAGCCTTTCTGACTTTTATATATTGTACAACAGCCAGATGTACGCATCAAGTATGAATTTACCTCCAGCTCACAAGGCCAGCCGCAGTCTGTAAAACAGCAGTCGCTTGATATCACTGATATTGTAAAGTCAATTAAAGCCAATTTCTGCAAAATTATCGTAGGCCGTTGCTTAAGCAGCATATGTAAGACGTTTGCAGACTTAGACTACTTAAGTTTACCAAAAGCCTCATATGCCACCGATTTTACATCAATCTTTGCATATGCTCCGTCAATATACGCGGCATGTGCGAGATATTCTATATTTCCGTCGCCGCCAGTTATCGGAGAAAATGTAATTCCCTTTACAGAAAATCCGCTGTCGCAGGCATATTTCAAAAACGTGTTAAGTATGCTTATATGTGTTTTAATATCGCGGACTATTCCGTTTTTGCCAACGCTTTTGCTTTCCGTCTCAAACTGCGGTTTGACAAGTAAAACTGCTTCACCGCTTTTTGCCAGCACAGAGTGCAGGGCAGGCAGAATATGTCTTAGCGAAATAAACGAAACATCAACACAGGCAAAGTCAATCGGCTCTCCGAATATTGATGCGTCTATATCTCTGAAATTTACATGCTCTAAATTAACGACTCTTGTATCTTTTCGTAAATCTTTATGCAGCTGATTTTCGCCGACGTCCACAGCATAAACC
>USGR01000283.1 GCA_900554165.1 uncultured Oscillospiraceae bacterium
CGATTGATAATTACATTTCCGAAAACAATGTGTCGTTTAAGGAGGATGTAAGCAATTCCGCTTATTATTTACAATTTTCAATGTCTGTTATGTGCACCATTGCCATTATCGGCACACTCATTATAGGCGCGGGCACTGTCGCGGGAGAAGCATCGGACGGCACGATGAAGCTTTTGCTTACGCGGCCATTTAAGCGCTGGAAAATACTGACCTCAAAATTTGTCGCTGCGCTGCTTTACGGGCTGTTTATGTATGTGCTGGGATTTATCTTCTCTTTTGTTATAGGCGGGCTGCTGTTTGGCTTTGACGGCTTTGGCCTGAATATAATAGCCAGCTTTGGCAAGGGAAGCGCTTTCAGCATAGGAATTATACCTTATACTCTGCTTAAATTTGCACTCTCATTTACGCAGATTATAATGCTACTCTCAATGGTCTTCCTTATCTCATGTCTGTTTAAGTCTCGGGCACTTGCCGTGGGTATCTCCATGCTTATATATTTTGTCGGCTCCGGTATTGTAAAGCTTTTAGCTATACTCGGCATAGACATTTTAAAGTACATCATATTCTTCAACATGGATTTGTCGCCATTTTTAACGGCGCTTCCATCTTATCCCGGCATGACTATTTTGCAGTCGGCTATAACCGCGGCCGTACATTTTGTCGTATTTATGGCGGCATCATACGCTTTGTTTATCAAGCGGGACGTCCACTGATAAAGCTGCAGATTAACATTTCTATTTTCAGAGGCAAACCGATAGTCTTTACGGTCCCCTATTTATTGATTTAAGCAATGGTTAAACAGCAAAACGACGGGAGGGGTATTAATGGGAAGTTTTTTGCATCTCTTAGTCGGTGAAAACAAAAAGATTTGGCGGCAGAAACCGGCCGTCATAATGCTTATTATACTTCTCGGCGTGTATTTAATATTGTCGCTGGCTCTTATATTCGGTGACGACAAAATGGACAGAAGTCTTGTAAAGCCGATTGGCTCGGATTTTGCCATGCAGGAGCATGAGCTTTTATATAAAAACGGCATGATAATAACCGAGCAGGATGTCAGCACATATAAAAATTCCTTAGAAAGTTCAAGGCGGTTAGTTGAAAGTTTTGACAAGCAAAGCTCCGACCCCAACGTTAATAATTACAGTGCAAGCGAAAGGTATGACAGCAGAAAATCCTTACAATTCAATGAAAAAGACTATGCTATTAAGAAATATCGATTTGACAATAATATGTTTGCTTATGAGGACACCGATATACATTTTCTCTTCTGCGGTGCCTCAGTGGCGATTTTCAGCACAATAACAGCCGTCGGCATGCTCATAATCGGCACTGTTTCGGTTGCCGGCGAAACGTCTGATGAGAGTATAAGGCTTTTACTCATACGTCCGTTTAAGCGGTGGAAGGTGCTTACGGCAAAGTTTTTGTCCGTCCTGCTTTATGCTTTGTTTATGTATGCATTAGGACTTGCTCTCACTTTCATCCTCGGCGGAGTTTTGTTCGGATTTGACGGCTTTAACAGCGTATTGGTCGCAAGCTTTGGCAGAAACAGCGCTTTTGCCGCCGGCGTGATACCATATACACTGCTGAAAGCGGTGCTTTCCTTTGCGAAAATTGTCATTTTTATCTCTATTGTATTTCTTATTTCCTCTCTGCTTAAATCGCGGGCGCTCACGGTTGGAATTGTTATGGTAATTTATTTCCTTGCTTCCCCTGCTTTTTCACTTTTGGCCATGCTCGATATAGATTTTACAAACTAACTTATATTCTTTAATTTGGACTTAAACTCCTTCCTCAGCATAGAGGGACCGACACATCCAGCGTTGACATTTGTGCAGTCGGCTATTGCTATGGCCGTGCATTTTGTCGCATTTATGGCGATATCATATGCCGTATTTATTAAGCGGGATGTAAAATGACAATTAATCCATATTATTGGCTGGCTCGCTGCTGATGTTTCTATATTGATACTTATTTTATCGACACTTCTTTCTTTGCCAATTGCGGCGCTCGACATTGATATTACTAAATATCTTATATTCTTTAAT
>USGR01000284.1 GCA_900554165.1 uncultured Oscillospiraceae bacterium
AGTTTATAGACATTTTTATCCTCCGGTGAAATACGTCTAAAGTTTTATACTACAAAAAATAACTTTCCCTGCAAATTTAAATGGCAAAACAACACCTCGCCGCATAAATTCAGGAAAAGCCTGACCACATAAATCAGCATTCATTATAATATACCTGATAAATTTTGTCAATCGCGGTCATTTATCTGCGGTTTCTTATATAATATTTTAAATTTTAAGACTCTCTAATTAAATACAAATGAGTCTTGAATTGCACCTTTTAAGCGTTAATATATTAATCTGTTCTTCTTATTTATATGAGTCGTCCTTTACAAATTAAGTATTGGCATATTTTTTTAATATTATCAGCAATAAAAATATAGCTCTATTTTTTATATACATTATAATTAAGTAATTACTTTTTATTTCTTTACCTTATTTAATATTTTAAAACGTAATAAAAATACTGTTTTTTATACGTTTATATATAATAGCAGTCCAATTTTCCACAATTCTTTTTAAAATTCAGCGATTTACACAAATTGTTAGTTTCCATAACTCATTTCAGCTAATTTTAAAGGGTAAAAATTACAAACTTGTAATATTTTATGTAACCCAAATGGCATTTTGCTTTATTAATATTACACAAAAGTAATAATGGTTACAAATTTGACACTTTTTAATCGGATGAATATAATTTAGATAAAGTCCCAAGAATATTGGCAACAGGCCAAGCTGCCTATTTATGGCAGTTAATTCTAAATATTGATTAAGGAGTTGTCTAATGATAACGAAAATAAGGGAGAAAATTTCCAGCAGCCCATTGTGGTGCAAAAGACTTTTCTCAGTTGCTGTATTATCGCTTATTTTTGCTATATCTGTAACATTGGTTGCTTTCAGCAGCAGTGTGGTGACTATCACCGACGGTGATAAAACCTACAGCATAAGGACTTCGAGAGACGATGTATCTTATCTTCTCGAAAAGGCCGGAATTACCGTTTCTGCCGATGATGAGGTAATTTATTCCGGCATAAGCAGCGGCAAAGGCACATTGCAGATAAATCGTGCGTTTAACGTACAAATACTTACCGGCGATGAGCTTATAACTGTAAAAATGACCGGCGGCACAGTGCTTGATGCGCTCACAAAGGCCGGTATAACTTACAGCGCTGACGATGCAGTAAATCTAGACGTCAATTCTGCTGTATCTGACGGATCTCAGATAACCTATGACAGCATAGATTATCAATATGTTACAGAAAATATTATAATTGAGCATGATACAACTACTGAATATTCATCTACGCTTGACAAAGGCGAGACTAAAACTGTTTCTGAAGGTGTTGACGGTATAAAAGAACTCACTTATCGTCAGAAAATAGTTAACGGACAGGTAGTAGAATCTGCTGTTGTAAATGAAACGGTTCTTCAGGACGTAGTGCATGAAAAAACAATAATTGGGACAAAAGAGCCTGTTAAAGAAACCGTTAAAGAGGTTAAAGAGACTCAGGAAACTGCAGCGGCAGTTGAGACTCCGAAGTCAGAAAGCAAGCCAGCGTCAAATTCTGGCACAGTTTCACCCCTCACGCCAGACAGTCCTATAGAGCTTGATGCTAACGGGCGTCCGGTAAACTACCAAAAGCTTATAACCGGCAAGGCCACTGCCTACAGCCCGCGGGACGGCGGATACACCGCTACGGGTAAGCGAGCACAGGTTGGCTATGTCGCTGTTGACCCTGATATTATACCCTACGGCACTGAGCTTTATATAATAACGGCCGACGGCTCTATAGTTTATGGCTATGCCGTTGCGGAAGATACCGGCGGGTTTACAAAGAGCGGTAAGATTACTGTAGACTTATTCTTTAACACATATGAGGAGTGCATATCTTTCGGCGTAAGAAACGTAGAAATTTATGTTTTATAATAATAAATCACTTATGGCCTCTGTTTTCTGCAGAGGCCAATTTTTATTGCAAAAATTGAAATAAGCTATAATATACCGTACAATCCTGGCAGTAAAATAAAACTATATATCACGAATATAAAAATGCGAAAATTTATAAAAT
>USGR01000285.1 GCA_900554165.1 uncultured Oscillospiraceae bacterium
ATATTAAAGTCCTCAGTGCCGCTGGCAAACTCTATGACCGATGCATCTGGTTCATACCCCTCCGGGCATGCGACATTTACGCTCATTCCTACTTTAAGTCCGCCTACTATGAGGGAGTTCATCATATTGTTGCCGTCGCCTATAAAGCACATCTTAAGTCCCTGCAGCGTGCCCTTTATCTCTCTTATCGTCATTAAGTCGGCCAGCACTTGACATGGATGTGAAAAATCGGTCAGGCCGTTTATTACAGGTATGCTGCCGACCTCTGCCAGCGTTTCTACCTCCGACTGCTCAAAAGTCCTTATCATAATGCCGTCAAGATAACGCGAGAGCACACGAGCAGTATCTTCTATAGGCTCGCCGCGGCCTATCTGCAAATCGCGGTTCGACAAAAACAGCGCCTGGCCGCCGAGCTGATACATACCGACTTCAAAAGACACACGGGTGCGCGTGGACGCTTTTTGAAATATCATACCAAGGCTTTTTCCGGCAAGTATATCGTGCTTTATGCCGTTTTTCAGCTCGTATTTCAGCTGGTCCGCAAAGTTGAGTATATCTATTATATCTTCCCTGCTTAAGTCCAGCATTTTAAGTAAATGCTTCATTTATAACTCCCCCTTATGTTTATTATAGATTAACTAATTTGTTCATTACATACGCGTTTCAATATCTGGCTGTATGTGTCTAACAAAATCCATGCATACCGTATATCCATGACAAGTTTGCATAATCTACAAGCTTGTGCGATAAAAATATTTAAAAAAAGTCTATGCCTATAAAAATTTGCCCTGCATGATTTGTTCAAACTAAAATAATATGCAGCTATGCATTTTTACCATATCTTTTTTCGAGCACGGATTTCAGTACGCCGAGCCCTTTGTCTATCTCATCATACGTTATATTCAGCGGCGGCATTATCCTTAGTAAATTTTTAGCCGTGAGTATAAGCAGCCCATCTGCTGCGCAATTCTCGGCGCATTTGCGAGCCTCGTCATCCGCCAGCTTTACACCGAGCAGCAGGCCTACTCCCCTTACAAATTCTACGCCCGGCATTGAGCTTACTTTTTCCTTTATATACTCGCCCTTCTGAGTAACATCTTTCAAAAATGCTTCATCTGATATATTTTTCAGTACATAATCAGCGCCGGCGCACACGGCAGGATTTCCGCCGAAAGTTGAGCCGTGCTGACCTTTCTGAAGTACGTCCTTAAGCTTTTCATTGCAAAGGCATGCGCCTATCGGCAGGCCGCCGCCAATACCCTTAGCCGCCGTCATTATGTCCGGTTTTATACCAATATGCTCCCAAGAGAATAGCTTGCCGGTACGGCCGGCGCCTGTCTGCACCTCGTCAAATATAAGCAGTATGTCGCGCTCTTTGCACAGCTGTGCAACATCTGCAATATAATCCGCCGGTACCGGGAGCACGCCGCCTTCGCCCTGCACCGTCTCCAACATTATGGCGCACACCGAATCATCAGCCGCTTTTTTTAGCTGTTCTATGTCGCCGCTGTCAACATACATAAATCCGTCGGTAAGGGGCTTGAAAAGCTGATGAAATACTATCTGACCCGTTGTAGACAGCGTGGTTATAGTGCGGCCGTGAAAGGAATTGTTAAGTGTTATTATATTGCTGCGCGACTCGCCGTATTTGTCTTCGCTGTATTTTCTCGCTATCTTTATGGCGCACTCGTTGGCCTCTGCGCCGGAGTTGCCCAAAAACACCCTTGCAAAGCCGGATTTCTCACAGAGATTTTTGCAAAACTCCGCCTGCGCCGGCTGGTAAAACAGATTTGACGTGTGCTGTACCTTTTTAAGCTGCTCAGTTACGGCGTTTACCCAGCCGTCGTCGCTGTAGCCCAGCGAGTTTACGCCTATGCCGGAGGTAAAATCGATATATTCCTTTCCCTCTTCATCAAAGGCGGTTGCGCCCTTGCCATACGCTATCGAGACGTTAAACCTGTTATATACATTCATTATATATTGTTCGCTGCTGCTTTTTGTTTCGCTAAAAGACATTAATCCTTACCTCCAACAAGCATTGTGC
>USGR01000286.1 GCA_900554165.1 uncultured Oscillospiraceae bacterium
CTTCTTCTTTGTACTTCCTTTTATACTATCTATATTATCAAATATACCTTCTATACTAGAAAACTCTTTTATAAGCTTTATACCTGTTTTTTCTCCTATTCCTGGAACACCAGGTATATTATCTGATTTATCTCCCATAAGACCTTTTAAATCTATAAATTGAGTAGGCGTCATTTCATATTTTTCAATAACCGAATCATAATCATATTCTTCAACTTTCCCAACTCCCTTTTTAGTTATTAAAGTAGTTGTTTTATTAGATGCAAGTTGTATAGCATCTTTATCTCCTGTAACTATATATACTTTAAACCCATTATCCTCCGCTATTTTAGAAACTGTTCCTATTATATCATCAGCTTCATATCCATCAATTTCTAGCCTATGTATATTAAATTTGTCTAGTAAATCTTTTAACGGTTCAAATTGCTCTCTTAATTCATCTGGCATTTTCTTTCTTCCTGCTTTATATTCCTTAAATTCTATATGCCTAAATGTAGGAGCTTTTCTATCAAAAGCAACACTTATGTGTGTAGGATTATATGTATCTATTATTTTAAGAAGCATATTAGTAAAGCCATATATAGCATTAGTTTTTAATCCTTCTTTATTACTCATTTCTGGTAAAGCATAAAATGCCCTGTTTATTATCGAATTTCCGTCAATTGCAAGAAGCTTCATTTTATCCTCCTTGTTTTAAGTTTAAATATTTCGCCCGCTGCGGCGCATTTATATTTTTCAGTCAATATAACCACAATAGTCATAACAGCTAACCCATTAGATTTCATGTGCTATGATAATATTTAAAATACAAATTTGTGTACTTACTATTTTGAGTGCATATAGCTTTTATAAAAATACTCCCAATATATTTTCAGAATAAAAGCACCGCATAATTAAATATTATAACACACAAGCATAAGGCTTTATAATCCATTTTGAAAATTCTTTTATTGGGTTAAATTCAGCGGCCTGTCGTCATCAAACAAATGTGGGTCTTTAAGCAAATACCGAGTTGTTATATCCGCCATTTTTACCGCATCTGCAGCAATGCATCGCGCAGCGCCGAAATTCCCGTACCAAACGGCGCCGCCGGCTTTAAATGCCGGCTCCATTTTATCGTAGTGCTCAGAAGGCTCGGTTTTCGGCTCCTCGGTATGATGGCGGTACTGCGGCACATAAAAGCGCCTGCCGTCAGGCGCAATTACTATAAATTCCTGTGGTGTCTTTGCAATGCGGTTTTCGATGTTGCACCACTCTTCTACGCCATGCAGGAATGTATTGCTTTTTAGCGTACAGCCGATGAAGAGAATAGTAGCCTTTCTATCGTAAAGCTTGCCCCAACATCCATTTCGCGGGCACGGGGTAGTTGTTCTCTCTTCACCTGCCGTAAAGCTCTCGGCATCTCTGCCCAGCGCAGCTACCGAATGAGTAGGATGCAGTGAGCGTATAACACCCGGCCGCTTAAGAAAGAGATTGCTGAGCAGGCCTACACACGAAGGCTCGCTGTCGGCTCTGAATACGTTATAAGACTGATTCATTTGCGCCCATGTATGAGTTGGAAAAACAAGCAAGCCGTCTTTCATATAACTGCACAGTACGTCAAGCACCGTCTGTGCGCCGCCCTCTACATTTCCAATTGACTTCATAGAAGAGTGCACAAGCAGTGTGCCGCGAGGATTAATTTTTAGCTTGGTCAGCTGCTGAGCCAGTTCTTTTGCAGTATACATTTGCCTTACCTTTCCCCATATTTTAAATATGCGGCCGCTTTTCATCATTCTTACTATATAGAGCATGCCAAAACCGGCCCGCTTAATGCCGAAAGTATTTTGAAGAAATTAGCAGCGATTTATTTTTTATTATACCATATTATTATAAACTAACATAATATAATTAACAAATCATCTGTCAATGTGACCTTTGGTGTGATATAATCTATAAATAAATTTATACTTTCAGGCGGGATTTATGGAGATAGGAAATGTAAAAATAGAAGGCTTTGCGGCTCTTGCGCCAATGGCAGGAGTGGCCGACAGAGCCAT
>USGR01000287.1 GCA_900554165.1 uncultured Oscillospiraceae bacterium
GTGTACATGTTTCCTCCGATTATTTTATACAAATTTAAATTTTTGCGTTTTTTGTTCGCGGGTGTTGTTTTACCAGCCGCCGTCCTTATATACCGGCAAGTCATGATGCTCTATGTATCAATCGTAAAGAGCAAAAGACTTCCTGCCTTTTACTGCGTTAAAATTCGAGTTTGATTATATCATTAATTTTGCTTTTAAGTCAACCAATTGCAAGCTATAGCATCAGATTTTGCCATTTAAATCCGCCGCTGAGAGAGGGACGTACAGAGTTTTACGATATGCACTGCTCATAATAAATCATATTGTATAAAAACGGCGTATAAATCAATACAAATTCGGTTAATATTTTTTCCGGGCGCACTTGTTGCAGGTAATAAATAATGATATAATATGAGCGGGAAATAAGTATGTGCGCTTGTTCCCAAGCTATTAAAAATTAAGGAGTTGTTATTATGATTAATGAAAAAGTAGCAAAATTATTAAACACTCAAATCAATAAAGAATTTTATTCTGCTTATCTTTATCTCAGCTTTGCAAACTATTTTGACGACAGGGGTCTTGACGGATTTGCAAACTGGTATAATATTCAGGCTCAGGAAGAGCGCGACCATGCAATGCTGTTTTTGCAGTACATGCAGAACAACGACCTCAGAGTAACATTTGATGCAATAGATAAGCCGTCGGTTGCGCTGGACAGCGACATGGGCGTGCTTAAGGCAGGACTTGAGCATGAGAGATATGTTACGGGACTTATAAATACAATATACAAGGCTGCGGCTGAAGACAATGATTATCGCACAGTTCAGTTCCTCGACTGGTTCGTAAAAGAGCAGGGCGAAGAAGAAACCAATGCAACCGACCTTATAAAGAAGATGGAAGTGTTCGGCTCTGACGCAAAGGGCCTTTACATGCTTAATCAGGAGCTTGGCGGACGCACTTATTCTGCTCCGTCGCTTACACTGTAATTTTTGAAAAAGGCTGACAAGGCTTAAAACTGTCTTTATAAAACCCTCTTCCGCCTATGTGCAGAAGAGGGTTTTATATTTGAGAGAATATTATTAAATTACGAGAACTAAACTAATGTTAACATTAAATTTTTCTCTTTAAAAAATCAAATATTATAGTATAATATACTTAATTAGTTTAAGCTAACTCAATTTGCAGTAAAAAGGAAGTATAAAAATGAATATGCAGCAAATGGAAAGAATAAAAAACGGCTCAGGCTTTATAGCGGCGCTTGACCAAAGCGGAGGAAGCACTCCAAAGGCGCTTAAAAGCTATGGGATTGATGAATCTGCATATAATTCTGAAAAGGAAATGTTTGAGCTTATTCATCAAATGCGCAGCAGAATAATAAAGAGCAAATCGTTTACGTCAGATTATATTTTGGGCGCCATTATTTTTGAAAAAACTATGGACAGCCAAATCGACGGATTATTTACCGCAGATTATTTGTGGCAGAAAAAAGGCATAGTCCCCTTTTTAAAGGTAGACAATGGGCTCAGCGACAAAACGGACGGAGTACAGCTTATGAAGCCAATTCCGCAGCTCGATGCTCTGCTTAAAAGAGCCAAAGAAAGAAATATTTTCGGAACAAAAATGCGCTCTGTTATTCACGAGGCTAATGAGGAGGGCATAAAAGCAGTAATTGAACAGCAGTTTAATATAGCACAGCATATTTTCGAAGCTGGGCTTGTTCCTATTATAGAACCTGAAATTGATATTAATAGTCCGGATAAAAAGCAATCAGAGGATATTATGCTGTCACAGCTAAAAAGCCATATAAATGCTCTCGAACATAACGTAAAAATAATGCTTAAAGTATCGATACCGACAGTTGCCGGGCTTTATTCTGAGCTTATGGACGACAAAAGAGTAATCCGGGTTGTGGCACTGTCCGGCGGATACAGCCGTGATGACGCCGACAGGCTTCTTTACGAAAATCCTGGGCTTATTGCAAGCTTTTCACGGGCGTTGCTTTCCGATTTGTCTGTAGAACAAAGCGACGAAGAATTTGAT
>USGR01000288.1 GCA_900554165.1 uncultured Oscillospiraceae bacterium
CTCTTGATAAGATTATTTAATTTATAAATTGCTTTACTTATTTTTATATTATGTATTCCACTTAAATTATGTGTATAACACAAAGCAGATAATTTAATCCATAAGCTTTGTATATGCTATTATAGCATTCATGCACAGCCATGTCAAACAGTTTTTGCCATATAATGCGCTATATTCCGCGTAGACCTTACGACGGCATAATATACGGGATAAAAAGCTACTATGAGTATTCCAAACTTTATAAGATTAAACGGTACACTTGCAAATATTACTATATTTACTACATTAGCAAAGTCTACCGCGTTCCCCGCAAAGATATACAGATAAAGCGGCATTAGTATAAAGTTTACAATGGCGCCGACGACCGCCATAAGCGGCACCGTTATTGCCGCAGATATGAAATATGGCTTTGCCTTTAAACCGTCCGATAAATTGTGCTTTTTTCCAAAAATGCGATAAAAAGACATAAAGAAAAATATACACGCCACGCCCATAACTATATTAATAATTTGGCCCATGCCTAAGGAGTCCGACTTTATTATATCTGCAATATTTGTGATTAATACCACCAAAATTCCCGATACCGGTCCGCCGACAAGCGCCGTTATTATTGCCGGCACCAGCGCAAAGCCCAGCTTAAACGACGGCGGAAACAGCATGATTTCCGGTATTAAAAACTGGATTGCTATTGACAGCGCCGACATTACCGCAACCGTTGTGAGCCTGTAAACATTCATCTTTGATTTTGCTTTCATAATTTACCTCTTTTCCGCTGCCTTTAGAGGTACAAAAAAGGTCCTGTGATTATCACAGGACCTTCGACACCTATCTGCACTTTTGCATAGACGCCTCTTCTTTCATCCGGACTTTACCGTCGGCTCCGGAATCGCACCGGTATCATGCTTTACGCTCGCGGGCTTGTCGGAATATATCCGCATTACCGCCGGTGGGGACTTTCACCCCGCCCTGAAGACAGCTATTTACTTCCCTTTTATTATATTCCAGATATAACATTCTGTCAATATGACGCAAATATTTTTCTATGTAAAGCTAATATGCTTGACGCATCGTAAAAGATATACACATGCATGGAATTAACAAGCGCAGCTGATGCTTTTACATCTCTATCAGGTTTAACAGATGCAAAATCCGCACCAGAGTTTTACACATGTATATTTCAGCAGCTCATATGCGCAAATCCGCTTAATACTCGCTGGCAAAACCCATAAAGAAATATTTATTTGTTTTTGCCGGCGGTATAGTCGACATGCAGCAGCTCGTGCGTACGGCCTTCGAGTATGCCGTTATACAGCATTGTCATAAGCGGGTTGTCATCCGAGCTCTTCATATTGCACATCTTGTCAGCAGAGTAAAGGCCCTTGCCCCTCTTCTCCTTAACATCAGAAGTGCTTGAGAAAGGCTGACCAGCGCCGTTTATGCAGCCGCCGGGACACGCCATAACTTCGACAAAGTCAAAGTGCTCGCCCGCCTTAATGCGCTGTATGAGGTTATCGGCGTTCTTAAGTCCGCTTACTATGCCTATGCGAACGTCTCTTCCGCCGTATTTTATCGTCGTTTCCTTTACGCCGTCAAGGCCCCTTACGCCCTGATATGCTATAGACCTTATAGCCGTGCTCGACTTGTCGTCGGATATGCGGCGGAGCACCGCCTCGGTTACACCGCCCGTTACACCAAAGATAACGCCGGCGCCCGTCATCATGCCGAACGGCATGTCTACCGCTTCCGGCTCAAGCTCTCTGAACAGCACGCCTGACTCTTTTATCATGCGTATAAATTCCTGCGTCGTTATTACCGCGTCGACATTGGGCATGCCCTTTGTCTTAAACTCGTCGCGCGCCGCCTCAAACTTTTTCGCAGTACACGGCATTACCGCCACGTGGAAATGTTTTTGCGAATATGTCTTGGCGTTTTCCTTTATAACGGATGCAAACATCTGCATCGGCGAGCGTGATGTTGAAACAAACGGAAGCAGCTCTGGGTATTTTTT
>USGR01000289.1 GCA_900554165.1 uncultured Oscillospiraceae bacterium
GGCTTTGGCTCCTCCATCTGCTCGCATACGGCAACACGGTAGCCCTTTGCAATCAGCCTTGCTATGTAAGCTTCACAGCTATGGTAAGGAACTCCGCACATAGGCGGCTGTTCTTCGCCTTCCTTGCTGTTCCGTTTGTTTCTGCTTGTAAGCGTCAGTCCAAGCTCATCCGACGCTATTTTCGCGTCGTCCTCAAACATTTCATAAAAATCACCCAGCCTGAAAAATAAAATACAGTCGCTGTACTGATTTTTTATCTCCCAATACTGGTTCATCATCTTTGCAGATCCAGCCACCCAATGTCCCCCGTTTCATTTAAACTTCTAATTAAAATTAATTACATCCGCCGCATTCTGCGCAGGAACCGTCACAGAATACTGCGCCAGCTTCGCATGTCTGCGGGTCCGCGCCGTTAAAGCACTGAGATATAATTGAATTAACCTCGCTTTTAAGCTCGTCAAATTCCTGCTTCGCCTTGTTATACTCTTTCATTCTGTCGGAATTTACTATATCAGAATACACGTCTTTTAAGTCGCTTTTTAGCTGCTCTGCAAGGCCGGGCGTTCTGTCCTTAGCCTGAAGTTCCTCTTTAAGCTCGTGCCTTATCATGTTAAACCTAATTATAGATTTCTGCAATTCCTCATCTTCCTCATTGCTGAGCTGGGCCTGCCGGAAGTTAATGTACCTTATATCCGCTTGTATTTTCTCTCCCAAATCTCTTGCTGTTTCGATGACTCCCATCTGTTTTCCTCCCATTTTAATTTATCAGTTCACCTTTTAATACTGTATGATTAAAGTCTGTTATCTTCACTCTAACAAACTTTGAGGTACATTCTTCACCGCCGCTGAAAGTTACCGACATATTGTTGCCAGCGCGGCCGTAAAGCAGATTTGTTTTGGGCTTTACACCCTCGCACAGTACTCTCAGCTCTTTGCCTATAAATCCTCTCATTATTTCGTCAGATATAATTTCCTGCTCATGCAGAAGTTCCTCAAACCAGCGTCCCTTTTCCGCTTCACTTATCTTGTCTTCCATTTTGGCGGCCGGAGTATTGTCGCGCTTTGAATATATAAAGGTAAACAGCATGCTGAACCTTACCTTTTTAATTATATCCACTGTTTTGAGAAAATCCTCATACTCTTCGCCAGGAAATCCCACTATAATATCACTGGTAAGCGATATATCTGGCATAAGGCTGCGTGCCTTATCCACAAGCCTTAAATAGTCAGAGCTTGTGTAATGCCGGTTCATGGCCTTAAGTATCCTGTCGCTGCCCGACTGAAACGGCAGATGCAGATGTCTGGCGACCTTGTCGCATTCGGACATTGCCTTAAGCAGCTCGTCGCTGCAATCTTTAGGGTGCGACGTCATAAAGCGTATCCTGAAATCGCCCTTTATATCGTTTATCATGCGCAGAAGCTCTGGAAAATACACGCCGTCGCTGTTTCCCTTGCCATATGAATTTACGTTTTGGCCAAGCAGCGTTATGTCCTTTGCGCCGGAGGCTACAAGCTCCTCCGCCTCCGCTACCACAGACTTATAGTCCCTGCTTCTCTCCCGTCCGCGCACGAGCGGAACAACACAGTAGGTACAAAAATTATTGCAGCCGTACATAATGGGCAGCCAAGCTTTAAGCGAGTTGTCTCTGTGACGCGGCAGACCCTCCACTATGCCGCCGTCTGCCGATGCACCGGAAATATCTATTACCCGCTTGCGGCTTCTTATGTATTTATAAAGCATTTCGGGGAAACGCTCTAACATATTAGTGCCGAAAGCAAGAGATACATATGGATAACTGTTTTTGATTTTTTCGGCGGCGGCCGGCTGGCTTACCATGCATCCGCACATTGCTATTATTAAATCCGGATTTTTCTCTTTATACGACTTAAGTGCGCCGATATTGCCGAATGCGCGGTCCTCGGCATGCTCGCGCACGGCGCAGGTGTTATAGAGTATAAAATCAGCTTTGTCCACTTCTTCCGTCAGCGCATAACCCATTTTTTCCAG
>USGR01000290.1 GCA_900554165.1 uncultured Oscillospiraceae bacterium
CTATGAGCGTGCCGGACGGGCCGTCGTTTAAGGCTATACGCAGCGTAAGGCTGGCGGCCTCATCTTTCAGGTCGCTTCCCATCATCGCCGCGGCAGTTATAAGGCGGCCGCCTGCCGCCGTCATTACCGCTGAGGTTTTGTGTATTTGCTCCATCCTCGATACAATATCCGTACTGTCTATCGCACGGGCCATTACCATTCCGTCAGAGGTTATGCATCTTATAAGTCTTCCCATTTATATATCCTTTCCATTTTAAAATATGTTCACTTATCTTTACTTATGATAACATTTTAATTGTTTATGCCATTTATTAAGCTTAGCCAAAACTGCATACTTAATCAGATTACAGCTCGGCAATGAGCTTGAGCTTAAGCGGCCGTTTCGTTAAAAACTCAGCGTTTTTATCCATTGTGCTTGCTGGATGCTCATATATGTCTTCTTTGATGTCAATGCTCTCGTCTATAACGTACAGATATCCCTTTTTGGCGCCATTATGCGTAATCTTTCCGTCGTCATCGTAAGAAAGCAGCGTCGGCTTATGCGAAAAGGCTTCGGCGAGCTCGCGCCATACCGTAATAGTGCTGCCCTCTCTCAACACATCCAGTTTTTTATCCGAGCCATGATACCATACAGAATTTTCAGATATATCTATTTTCATAAATTTTATTCCGCCTTATTTTGCAGAGTCCTCAATTTACATCTGTATCTTTCTTCACTCTCATTAGATTTGCTGAAAAACACACCTTTTATAAGCAAATAAATTCCCGCTGCAATCATTAAAATCGGTATAAGCAGCGGCAATGAAAAGGAGGCAGTAAAATATTTAAATATTTTAGCAGGCGATAAGCTGCCGGCTATCATATACAGCGCGCCATAGCTTACAAAAATTAATATTATCCCTAAAATTACCGAGACTATTCTGCCGGAAATCCGCTGCAGCCATCCGAACATCACTGACTTAGCTTTTTAGCAGCAAAATACAGCCGCTCTTCCGACGCCGACGGTTTATCAAATGACATATCTCCGTATACGCCGCACACATTAAAGCCGCTGTCGGCTAAAATTTCTTCAAAAGCAGCGATATCATATGCTCGTTCACTGAAATTCTCAGTGCTTCGGCTGTAAAGGCTATTTGCTGTTTCCTCAAAAATGTCTAAGCTTATATTCACCGTACCGTCGTCGCTGCATTCGCTGTTGCTCCATACACATACGGCTCCGTCGCACTCATACACATAACAACTGCCGGACAGCACCTCTTTATGCTTATATAACGTATTAACGTCAAATATAAAAAGTCCGCCCAGCTCTAAAAACAGCGATACCCGCTCAACTGCCTTTTTAAGCTCGCCAATATCAGTTATATGGTTAAGGCTGTCCAGCATGCATATCGCCGTGTCTACCGTGCCATATAAATCAAGCTCCCGCATGTCCTGCTTTATAAACATAGCACGCAGGCCGCGGCTGTACATCTCCGTCTGCGCCGCGGCGAGCATCTCCTCGGATATATCCACCCCTATTACGTCGACGCCCCGCTCGGCAAGCTCTAATGAAAATCCGCCGGCGCCGCAGGCAAGGTCAAGCAGCAGATGCGGCTCACTGCAGCCATGCCGGCGCATAAGCTCTAATATATAATCCGTCCGCTTTTTATATTCTACATTTTCAGTAAATTTACTGTAATAACGAGCCAATGCGCTGTACGGCCTCATTTATCCGACAACCTCTCAAATACAAGCTTATACCCATCGGCGCCGTAATTCAGCGTGCGGTTTACACGGCTTATTGTCGCAGTAGATGCGCCCGTCTTTGCTACTATGTCCGTATATACGCACTTATCATTAAGCATTTTGGCAACGGCAAATCGCTGCGATATCGATTTAAGCTCGTTTACAGTGCATATGTCCTCGAAAAATTTATAGCAGTCGTCTATGCTTTTCATGGTCAGCACGGCTTCAAAAAAATTGTCCATATTTTCGTCTTTAAGTTTTGATATCTCCATTAATAT